>NZ_JBEPDH010000006.1:0-144269 GCF_040300245.1 Nocardioides sp. NPDC000445
GTCGACTACGCCTCTCGGCTGACCGCGAACGAACTCCGCATCGTCGGACGACGGATCCTGCGTGAGATCGACCCCGCCCGGTTCGACGACGCCGAAGCCAAAGCCCTCCTCGCCGAAGAGGAACGGGCCCAGCAGAAGACCGCGCTACGGGTCTGGGACAACCACGACGGCACCATCGGCTTCGACGGCGTCCTCCCGACCTCGATGGGGATGCGGTTCAAGCGTCTGGTGGAGGCCTGGGCCCAGCCCCGCAAACAGCAGTTGGTCGGCAAGGGTGCCCCGTTGCCGCCGTGGGAACGGCTGATGGGCCAGGGGTTCTCGCGGCTCCTGGAGACCATCGACCCGGCCGCCCTGCCGCGTCACGGTGGTGATGCCACGACCATCAACGTGGTGATCTCCCTGGAGGAGCTCCGCAAGGACCTCGGCATCGCCACCCTGGGCTACGACGAGACCAACGGCACCACGATCTCCGCTGCGGAGGCCCGCAAGTTGGCGTGCAACGCCACCATCATCCCCTGGGTCCTCGGCGGTGACAGCGAGGTCCTCGACGTTGGCCGGGGCAGCCGGTTCTTCCAACCGATCCAACGCAAAGCGATGCGGTTGCAGCACAAGTGCTGCCAAGCCGAAGGCTGCGACATGCCACCCGAGTGGTGCGATGCCCACCATCTAGACCCCTGGGCCGCCGGCGGCAAGACAGACCTCAAGGACGGCGCGCTGCTCTGCCCGCATCATCACCGCCTGGCCCACAACGCGGCCTACGTCCATGAGCGACTACCCGACGGCACCATCAGGTTCACCCGCCGCCCCTAATCAGCTCGGTGCGGAATCCAATTCACCAGGTCTGCCCGTCGGGCCCGACGACTCCACCCCGTCGACCGGTCTCAGCTCTCGCTGAAGCCGCCCGTCCCGGTGCCCAAATGAGCGCTCCAGCCACCCTTGCGCGACTCCACGCCCGCCGCTCCCCACCGGCGAGAACACGCCCCCGCCGCAGCGAACGTTCCCCACACTCCGGAGCATGGGGAACCTCCGCACCCGTGGGGATCTCTCCCGATCGGTGGGGAACTCGCGACCCGACCGGCACCGAATCCGACCCGGTCAAGTACGACGGCCCGCTTGTGAATCATTCACAAGATCGCGCCCACTGCCGTAGGCACCGACGAGGCACGATCCGCTGGCGCACGACCAGTCCACGGCCCCCAAGCCGGCACCCAAACTGAATCCGCTGCGCCAGACCCTGCCGCCGACCCGATAGCCAGCCAAAATTCTCGACGGAGCCCGGTGTCAAGGATCGCCGCAGGCGACCGGCGAAGCCGGCGGCCGAAGGCCGTCCTTGACTCCGGGGTTCGGCGAGAACACCCTCCCAGGAAGGGTCGGCGGCGAGCGCGTTTCCCAAAACGCCCACCACGAACGGCCAACTGCGGCAAGCAGGTGCGCGATCCCGTTCAGGATCGTGTTGGCCGTCCAGGCACACTGAAAGGCATGCGAAGGATCGGCGTACTGGGCGGGATGAGCTGGGAGTCGACGGCGGAGTACTACCGCCTGCTCAACGAGATCACCGCGAAGCGGCTCGGAGGACTGCACTCGGCGGACCTGCTCGTACGGTCGGTGGACTTCGCCGACATCGAGGAGATGCAGGCGTCCGGCGAGTGGGAGCGAGCAGGGGAGCGCCTGGCAAAGGAGGCGGCGACGCTCAGCGACGCCGGGGCCGAGGTGATCGTGCTGGCCACGAACACGATGCACAAGGTGGCTGGGGCGTTGGAGGAGACGTACGGGGATCGTTTCCTGCACCTCGGCGACACGACGGCGGCTGCGGTCGAGGCGGCGGGGGTCGGGCGGGTCGGACTTCTCGGCACCGGGTTCACGATGTCGCAGCCGTTCTACGCCGACCGGCTCCGCGGCCACGGCCTCGAGGTCATCGTCCCGACCGAGCCGGACCAGGAGACCGTCCACCGGATCATCTACGAGGAGCTGTGTCTGGGGACGTTCCTGGACAGCTCCCGGCAGGCGTACCTCGAGGTCATCGACCGTCTCGTCGCTGCTGGCTGCGAGGGTGTCATCCTCGGGTGCACCGAGATCGAGCTGCTGCTGCCGATCGAGACGTACGCGGGTGTGCCGCTGTTCCCGACGACCCGCCTGCACTGCGAGGCGGCGATCGAGGCTGCGCTCAACGCGTAGCCCACTCCTCGGCGAGGATCGCGTAGGAGAGCCCGTCGAGCCAGCCGCGGGTGCGGTGCAGGGAGTCCTTGACGGTGTGCGACTCGCGCCGCATGCCGAGGCGCTCCATGAGCCGCCAGGAGGCTTCGTTGTCGGCGAAGCACTCCGCGACGATGCGGCGCAGACCCAGGGGGCCGAAGCAGACGTCGAGCACGGCGCGTACGGCCTCGGTGGCGTAGCCCTTGCCCTGGTGGGCGGGGTCGATCGTCCAGCCGAGCTCGGCCTGGGTGCCGTTGCCGTGCTCGCGCACCTCGGTCTGCGACCACGGGTCGGTGATCCGCAGCATGAGGTCGCCGACGATGACGCCGTCGCGCTCGATCACCAGAGCGGGGCCGATGATGTCGGGATTCTCGAAGACCTTGCGGTAGGCCTCGAGGTCCGCGAAGGCGGTGGTCACCCACTCGGCCACCTCTGGAAGACCTCGGAAGGCCCAGGTCGGCTCGATGTCGGCGGGCACCATCCGGCGGATCACCAGGCGCTCGGTGTGCAGCGGCCACTCGGCCTTCACCAGCGGATCAGGGCGGGTGTCGATCATGCGCCCACCTTCGCATCAACCCGCTCCGGCACGCCACCGAGTTCTTCGGGGAGGCCATCATGTCGTACGACCAGGGAGGTCACCGCGCGGGTGAGGCAGACGTAGAGGCGGCGGAGGCCGGTGTCGCGGTCGGGCTCGCCGGCGACGATCCCGGTCGGGTCGGAGACGACGACGTGGTCGAACTCGAGCCCCTTCGCCAGCGAGGCGGGAACGAGATCGAGATGGGCGTCGAACTCGGTCTCCTCGTCGTCCGCGCTGAGCTCCGCGAGGGCGATCTCGGCGAAGGAGAGCCCGGCCGCGGTCAGCTCGGCGCGCACCGCCGCCAGCGAGGCGTCGGGCACGATCAGCCCCACCGACCCGGGGCGCGCCAGCGCCGCCCCGAGCGCCTCGACGATCGACGAGGTGGTGAAGGTGAGGTCCCCGCGGGTGCGGCGTACCGCGACCGGCGGCTCGAGGTCGGGGGCGATGTGGGGGAGTAGGCGGGTGGCATAGGCGATCACGTCGGCCGGGACCCGGAAGCCTCGCGTCAGCTGCTCGACGTGGCCGTCGGGCTTGCCGAGATGTGCCAAAGCATCGGCCCACGACGAGGAGGCCCACGGCGTGGTCGCCTGGGCGAGGTCCCCGAGGATCGTCAGCGAGCCCGTCGTCGACCGCCGACCGAGCGCGCGCAGCATCATCGCGGAGAGGTCCTGGGCCTCGTCGGCGACGATGTGGGCCACCGACGGCGTGCGGTCGAGCAGGTCGGCGATCTCGTCGAGGAGCACCAGGTCGGCCAGCGACCAGCGCGCCGCGCCGGCCGAGCGAGGCGGCTTCTCCCAGAGCAGGCTCGCCTGCTCGGCCTCCGAGAGCAGCCCGTCCGCGACCTCCGCCAGCCAGGCCGCGTCTGTGAACAGCCGGAACAGGACCCGGGCGGGCTTGAGATCAGGCCAGAGCGCGGTGGCGTAGTCCTTGACCGGCTTCGCCCGTGCGACCGCGTCGTGCACCCGGTCGTCGGGCGAGTCGCCCGAGCGCTCCATCTGCACCAGCACCCGGTGGGCCAGGGCGCGCGGGAGCAGCGCCCGGCCCGCTGCGTACCGAAGATCGTTGGCACGCAGTCCCTCCAGCGCCTCCCGCGCCTCGTAGGACGGAACCCGCCAGCGTCGCGAGCCGCGTGGGACGACCAGCGCCTCCTCCGGGTCGCCGACGTGGGACCAGACCGCCCGGCGGAGCACCTCGGCCAGGCGTACGTCGCCCTTCAGCGTCGCCACCGGCGCCGGCTCCTCCGTCCGGACGGCGCCATGGATGGCGACGAGTTCCCCGATCGTCGCCTGCTTGGCCTCGATCTCACCCAGCGCGGGGAGTACGTCGCGGATGTAGCGCAGGAACGAGGCGTTGGGGCCGATGATCAGAACCCCGCGCCGGGTCAGCTGGTCGCGGTGCGCGTAGAGGAGGTACGCCGCCCGGTGCAGCCCCACGGCCGTCTTCCCCGTCCCGGGCGCACCCTGCACGACGATGGTCTGGGACAGGTCGGCGCGGACCAGCACGTCCTGCTCGGGCTGGATGGTCGCGACGATGTCGCGCATCGGCCCCACGCGCGGTCGCTCGATCTCGGCCTCGAGGATCGCCGAGTGCTCCGGCCCGGCCCCGGCGTCGGTCAGCGACTCGTCCTCGAACGCCGTCAGCTCGCCGTGGGAGAAGCCGTAGCGCCGCCTCCGCGTCAGCCCCATCGGCTCGGTCCGCGAGGCCCGGTAGAACGGGACACTGACCGGAGCCCGCCAGTCGACCACCATCGGATCGCCCGCGCTGTCGGAGATGTGGCGCCGGCCGATGTGGAAGGACTCCGCCCCCAGATCGGCGGTCCGGTCGATGCGACCGAAGAAGAGCGGCACGTCCGGATCGTCGGCGAGCTGCTCCAGCCGGCGCGCGAGGGTCGCGTCGAGGATCTCGGCGCTGACCCAGTTGCCGGCCGTCGAGGAGTCCAGCGACTCCACCTTCTTCCGCATCCGGGCCAGATCCTGCCGAGAGGCGGCCAGGTGCTCGCGCTCCGCGTCTAGGTCGTCTGGGGGCATGGCTGGTTCATCGCTTCTCCGTGGCGGCAGGTTTTCGATGGGGGCGCGGGGTCAAAGGCTCCAACATAGGCGACCACGGAGTGGACCCCCAACAGGTTTATCCGGGCGTGCGTTGGGCGGTGGGATGCACAATTGCACCGTGAGCCTGTTCGATCGTTTCCGACGCCGCGGGACGCGCATGAGCCGTCCGACAGGCGAGAGCTACACCGGATCCACAAGGGTGCGCGCCGCGGACTCCACCGACCAACAGCATCTCGAGCAGTTCGTGAGGACCCGGCGCGGTGTCGAGGGGTTCGTCGAGCCGCGCACCGTCGTCAGCGAGGTGACCCTGCTGCTGGTCGCGCACGACGGCGAGTGGACCCGGCGGCGAGTGCCGTCCGCGCAGTGGGCGCACAAGTTCGCCAACAAGCACCAGGTCCCGTCCTACGATGCCGCGGTGGTCGGCGTACCTCAGCGGATGCGCGACTACAACCGGCGCCAGAAGCAGCAGGGGCTGTAGGCGCCGGGCCGAACTCGGTCGAAACTGTCGGCGCCGCCATCTAGTCTTTGCCGACGTGGGTGAGGACCTGATGATCTCGGCGCGCGGGCTGCGCAAGTCCTTCGGCGACTTCGAGGCGGTGCGCGGGATCGACGTGTCGGTGCGCCCCGGTGTGGCCTTCGGTTTCCTGGGGCCCAACGGCGCCGGCAAGTCCTCGACGATGCGGATGATCTGCTGTGTCTCGCCGCCGAGCGGAGGGGAGCTGCGGGTCTTCGGGATGGATCCGGCCAAGGACGGGCCGAGGATCAAGGCGCGGCTCGGAGTGTGCCCGCAGGAGGACACCCTAGACGTCGAGCTCAACGTCTACGACAACCTCTTCGTCTACGGCCGCTACTTCGGGCTGCCGAGGGCCGAGGTGAAGGGCCGGATCGAGGAGCTGCTCGACTTCGTCCAGCTCACCGACAAGGCCAAGGCGAAGGTCGACGACCTCTCCGGCGGCATGAAGCGACGGCTGACGATCGCCCGCAGCCTGATCAACCGGCCCGAGATCCTGGTGCTCGACGAGCCGACCACCGGTCTGGACCCGCAGGCTCGCCACGTCATCTGGGACCGGCTCTTCCGGCTCAAGCAGGCGGGCGTGACGCTGCTGCTGACCACCCATTACATGGACGAGGCCGAGCAGCTGTGCGACGAGCTCGTGGTGATGGACCAGGGCCGGATCGTGGCCCACGGGACGCCGCTGGGACTCATCCAGCAGCACTCCACCCGCGAGGTCGCCGAGCTGCGCTTCGGCGTCGGTGAGCACGAAGCGCTGGCGGCCAAGGTCGAGGACCTCGCCGAGCGGGTCGAGGTGCTGCCCGACCGGCTGCTGCTCTACAGCGACGACGGCGAGGCGGTCATCGAGGCCGTCCACAGCCGCGACCTGTCGCCGGTCGCCACCCTGGTGCGGCGCTCCTCCCTCGAGGACGTCTTCCTGCACCTGACCGGCCGGACGCTGGTGGACTGATGGCCGACTACGCCGACTCGGGACCGGCGACCCCGCCGTCCGCCCCCGCCGGGCTGGTCTCCGGGGCGCTGCGGATGGGCGACTACTGGCTCACCGTCCTGGCGCGCACCTGGAAGGGCGGGGTGATCACGACGTTCGTGACGCCGTTCTTCTACGTGCTCGCGCTGGGCGTGCTGCTCGGCGGCTTCGTGGAGGCCGACCCGGCCACGTTGGAGGGCGCCGACTCCTATCTGGCCTTCGTCGCCCCGGGCATGGTCGCGGCCCACGCGATGACGATCGCCTTCTCCGAGATGACCTACCCGGTCTACGGCATGGTCAAGTGGCAGCGGATCTATTTCTCGATGATCGCCTCGCCGCTGACCGCCTCCCACATCGTGCTCGCCCAGCTGGGCTTCCTGATGCTGCGTACGCTGTTCGCCTGCGGCGTCTTCCTGCTGGTTCTGGCCCCGTTCGGCGTCTTCGAGACGTGGTGGGGCGTGCTGACGGCGTGGCTGGTGCAGGGGCTGGTCGTGCTGGCCTTCGCGACGCCGGTGCTGCTGTTCTCGCTCTCGATCAAGGGCGAGGAGTCCTTCGCGCTGATCTTCCGGCTGGGGATGATCCCGCTGACGCTGTTCTCCGGCACGTTCTTCCCCGTCGCCAACCTCGGGCCGGTGCTGGAGAAGGTCGCGATGGCCTCGCCGCTGTGGCAGGGCGTCAACCTGACCCGGATGCTCGCGCTGGGTGAGATCGACTGGGCGCTGGCCGCGTTCCACGTCGGCTATCTCGGGCTGCTCGCGGGCGTCTGCTGGTGGCTCGGGGTGCGCAAGCTGGGCGAGAGGCTGGTCTCCTGAGATGGCGCTCTTCTCCGCTGCTGTGGGCGCCACCGTCGCCCGGCCGCTGCGAGGCGGCGAGGCCGCCCGGCTGCTGCTGTGGCGCAACATCCTGGTCTACCGGCGCGCCTGGCTGGTGTTCATCACCGGTTTCCTGGAGCCGGTCTTCTACCTCTTCTCGATCGGCATCGGCGTGGGCGCGATGGTGGTCGGCTTCGAGTACGCCGGCAAGCCGGTCGACTACCGCGAGTTCGTCGCCCCCGGGATGATCGCGGCCTCGGCGATGAACGGGTCGCTGCTGGATGCGACGTTCAACTTCTTCTTCAAGCTGAAGTACAACAAGCTCTACGACCAGATGCTGGCTACCCCGCTGCGTACGGTCGACATCGCCGTCGGCGAGATCCTCTGGAACCAGCTGCGCAGTGGGATCTACGTGACCGCGTTCCTGCTGATCATGGTCGCGATGGACCTGGTCCACTCCTGGTGGGCGATCCTGGTGGTGCCGGCCGCGCTGCTCATCGGGTCGGCCTTCGGGGCCGTCGGCATGGCGCTGACGACCTACATGACCTCCTGGCAGGACTTCGAGAAGGTCACCCTCGCAATGATGCCGATGTTCCTGTTCAGCGCGACGTTCTTCCCGATCACGGCCTATCCGGAGTGGCTGCGTTGGGTCGTGGAGGTCACGCCCCTCTACCGCGGCGTCGTGCTGTGCCGTGACCTGACCCTCGGAGTGCCGTCGTGGGGCTCGCTGGTCTCGGTGGTCTACCTGCTGGTGTTCGGGGCGATCGGCCTCGTCCTCGTGCGCCGCCGGCTCGACGCCCTACTCCTCACCTGAGCGGCAGCAACTCGCGTCTCAAAGGCAGGATCTCCCTCGTGAAGGCCCGGGCGGGCCGTCAAGATTGATCCATGACTTATGACGCGATCGAGCCGGACACCAAGGACTGGACGTGGGTGCTCGACCGGCCCTGCCCGGAGTGTGGCTTCATCGCCGGGGCCGTGACCGCGGACCAGCTCCCCGAGATCGTGCGTGACAACGCGACGTACTGGGAGATCTACCTCACCGCCGACAACGCGCGCGACCGCCCCCAGCCCGGAGTGTGGTCGGCGCTGGAGTACGGAGCACACGTACGCGACGTCCACAGAGTCTTCGGCGAACGGCTGCAGCAGATGCTGACCGAGGACGAGCCGCGGTTCCGCAACTGGGACCAGGACGAGGCCGCCCTCGAGGGCGACTACGCAGGCCAGGACCCGGCGGTCGTCGCCGAGCAGCTGATGGACGCCGCCGACGAGATCGCCACCATCTACGAGAAGGTCCCGCCGGACGCCTGGGGCCGTCGCGGGACCCGGTCCAACGGCGACGTGTTCAGCGTCGAGTCGCTGGGCCGCTACCACCTCCACGACGTCGTCCACCACCTGTGGGACGTACGCGCGGCCGCCAAGCAGGCGACCGTCGCCGCCTACGACGCCAGCGTCGCGACGTACGTCCAGGGCAGCTCGTTCGCCGAGGAGAACCGTTCGGTCCTGGACAGGTTCCTGGCCGTGCTCGAGCCCGGCGACCACGTGCTGGAGATCGGCACCGGACCCGGCCACGACGCGAAGGCGCTCGAGGCCGGGGGAGTGCGCGTGCGGCGCACCGACATCAGCGAGGGGTTCGTGGCGCACCTGCGCAAGCAGGGGTACGCCGCTGCCTGCCTGGACCCGCTGACCGACGACCTGCGCGACCCGGTCCACCCCGACGTCCCCTACGCCGCGGTCTGGGCCTCGGCGACGCTGCTGCACGTGGCCCGCGACGACTTCGGGACCGTGCTCGGCCGGCTCGCCGAGGTGACCCGCCCCGGCGGTGCGCTGCACGTGTCGATGAAGGAGGGCGACGGCGAGGAGTGGACCAACCGCGGTCACATCGAGGCTCCCCGCCTCTTCGTCTACTGGCGCGAGCCCGCGCTCCGGGCGGCGCTGGGCGAGGCGGGCTGGGAGGTGCTCGAGGTCGGGCACGCCGACGGACGCCTCGGTGACGTCTGGCTCGACGTCCTCGCCCGTCGGCGCGCCTGAGTAGCATTCGGGGCGATGAGACACACGGAGTTCTGGTCCCGGATGGACGAGGCGCTCGGCGCGGGCTACGCGCGAGCGTGGGCACGCCAGTTCGTCATGGGCGACCTCGGCGGGCGCACCGCCCAGGAGGCCCTCGACGACGGCGTCCCGCCCAAGGAGGTCTGGGCCGCGGTCTGGAAGGCCCTGGAGCTGCCGGCGCGTGAGCGGTGACGCTGGCCGCACCGGCTTCGGTGGCCGCGGTCCAGAAGCGCACCATCCTCACCCTGGTCGCTACCCAGGCGGTCGGGGCGATGGGCATCACGATCGGCATCGCGACCGCCTCCCTGCTGGCGCGCGACCTGTCCGGCTCGGAGTCGATGGCAGGTCTCTCGCAGACGACCCAGGTGCTCGGCGCAGCCGTCGCTGCGTACGTCCTGGGGCGGGTGATGGACGTGCGCGGGCGCCGGTTCGGGCTGGTGGCGGGTTACCTGCTCGGGGCGGCCGGTGGGCTGCTGGCGGTGCTGGCCGGCGTGGTCGGATCGATGACGCTGCTGCTGGTCGGCGCCGTGCTGCTGGGCGCGACCACCGCAGCCAACAACGGAGCGCGGTACGCGGCCACCGACCTGGCACCTGCCAGGAGCCGTGCGCGGGCGCTGTCGGTCGTGGTCTGGGCCACGACGTTCGGGGCGGTGATCGGCCCCAACCTGACCGGGGTCGCCGAGGTCTTCTCCGACTCCGTCGGGATCCCGGCCCTGACCGGACCGTTCGCGATCGGGTCGATGGGGATGCTGGCCGCCGCGCTGGTGGTCGGGGTGTTCCTGCGACCTGACCCGTTGCTGGTCGCCCGGGAGGGTGCCCCGGTCACCGAGAAGGCGAAGGGCACGAGCTGGCGCCGGGCGATCGCGGTCGTCCGGGAGCGGCCCGCGCTGGCGGCGGCGGTCGTCGGGCAGGCCGCGGCCCACGCCACGATGGTGGCGGTGATGGTGATGACTCCGCTCCACATGGAGCACGGCGGCGCCGGGCTGGAGATCATCGGACTGGTGATCAGCGGGCACGTACTGGGCATGTTCGCCTTCGCGCCGGTCGCCGGCTGGCTCGCCGACCGCGTCGGCCGGGCCGATGTGATGGCGCTCGGCGGCGGGGTGCTCCTGGTGTCCCTGGTCCTGTGCGCCGCGGCGCCTGAGGGCAGCTCCGCGCGGATCTTCGTCGGGCTCTTCCTGCTCGGCCTCGGCTGGTCGCTGGCCACGATCGCCGCGGCCACCTCGGTCGCGGACCACACCCCGCTCGAGGTGCGCGCCGACGTCCAGGGCACCGCCGACCTGATCATGGGCGTCGCCGCTGCCGCCGCCGGGGCGGTGTCGGGCGTGGTCGTCGACCTGGCCGGATATCCGGCGCTGGCGCTCGGCACGATCCTGCTGGTCACGGTGCTGTTCGGGGCTGCGTACGTGGCCCGTAAGGCGGCCTGACGGGCCTGGGTGGTGGGCAGGGCCGCTGGGCGGCCCTGCCCACCTCAGCGTCCTCAGCCGAGGAGCTTCTCCATGGTGTCGATCTCGGCGGTCTGTGACTCGATGATCGTCCCGGCCAGGTCGACGGCCGGCTTGAACCGGCCCTCGTCCTGCTGGGTCTCGGACATCTCGATCGCGCCTTCGTGGTGCTCGATCATCATCGTCAGCCACATGTCGCTGAACTCGGCGTCGGAGGCCTTCTCGAGGGCGTCCATGTCCTGGGCAGACATCATCCCGGGCATGTCGTCGTCCATGCCCTCCATGGAGTCGGACATGCTGCTGTCCTCGCCGTCGCCGTGGCCGTCGTGGCCGCCGTTGACGTGGTCACGCATCGTCGACGGCACCTCCTCGCCCCACTCCTGGAGCCAGCCGGACATGGTCTCGATCTCGGGGCTCTGGGCCGCCCGGATCGAGTCGGCCAGCTCCTGGACCTCGGGCTCGAGGTTGCGGTCCATGGTCAGGTCGACCATCGACAGGGCCTGGGCGTGGTGCTGGATCATGTCGGTCGCGAAGGTGACATCGGCCTTGTTGTGCTCGGTCTCCGAGAGCTTCTGAGGCGCCTCGGCCTCGTCGTTGCCGCCGCAGGCCGACAGGGTGAGCAGCACGGCCAGGCCGGCCGCCGCCCAGGTCGCGCGGAAGAGGGGTCGTTGCGTACGCATCTGTTGTTTCTCCTTGTCAAGTGCTGGTTACGGGCATCGCTGACCCACCTGCGGACCTCGGGCATGGCCGGGTCGCGGGTGGGGTCAGGCCGCTCAGCACCTGATGACGGAGTAGGCCCATACGGAGGGCGGACCGGTCGCGGGACAGGTGAGCAAGGGCGCGAATCCGCTGGTCCGGGACCAGCCGCGGGCCCGCGAGAACCACCAGGCAGGAGTACGCCGCCACAGCCCGCTCAGCAGCAGCACGCCGGCGGCGAGCAGGAAGGCCGCGCACAGCATCATCGCCGTGTGCCCGTCGCCGCCCGGGTGACCGGCGTCGTCGGCCGCTCCGTGGCCGGTGTGCTCGAGAGCGTGCGTGTGCTCGACGTGGGCGGCGGGCAGGCCCAGCGCGCCGTGCTCACCGTCGGAGTCGGTGCCGTGGAGGCTCAGCGCATGCATGGCCAGCAGACCGGCGACCGTGACCATGACCGCCGCCAGCAGGCCGGCGCGGGTGACCGCACGGGTCCTCCGCTGTCGTCGTCGCGCTGCCGTCCACACACAGCACACCCTAAGGAGTCCTTCGCGGTTGGACAAAGTGAGGTCTCAGACCGGATGACACTTGCGAGTGCATACCCCCAAGGGGTATGAATGTCGGGTAGGCACAACGGACCGAACGACCAAGGGAGCGACATGACGTCGCATGACGAGCATCTGCACGCCGGACATCAGCACTCGATGCACGAGGGCCATGAGGGTCATGGCGGCGACCACTCGGTGCATGACGCGCACGGCGTGCACGGGGGTGGGGTGAACGCGATGGCGGCCAGCGCCACGCTGCACTGCCTCACCGGATGTGCGATCGGCGAGATCGCCGGACTCATGATCGGCACCGCCATCGGGCTCAGCACCGGATGGACGATCGCCCTGGCCGTCACGCTCGCGTTCGCCTTCGGCTACGCCCTCTCGACCCTGCCGCTGCTCAAGTCGGGTCTGGCCGTCGGTGCGGCGCTCAGCGTGGTGCTGGCCGCCGACACCCTCTCGATCGCCACGATGGAGCTGGTCGACAACCTGGTGATGGCGCTGATCCCCGGGGCCATGGAGGCCGGCCTGGTCAACGTCGTGTTCTGGATCGGGATGATGATCGCCCTCTCGGTGGCCTTCGTGGCGGCCTTCCCGGTCAACCGATACCTGCTCCAGCGGGGCAAGGGGCATGCGCTCACCCACCAGTACCACGGCGCGGAGCCGGTCCAGGAAGGCGTACGCCGCTTCATCCCGTCCTTCACGAGCGGTGCCCTGGCCGCGGTGATCATCGCCTTCATGCTCGGTGGCCTGTCGGTCGCCGTCGCCGACGAGATGGGTGGCGGCTCCGCCCCGGCCGAGCAGGTCGAGATGCAGAGCCACTGAGGATCCAGCGACCCCGACACGCCCGAACAGGTGTTCACATCGAACGCTTGTTCGGGCTAGTGTGTGGTAGTAGGTGGAGCGTGGTTCGTGCTATCGCCCAGGCAAAAACCGGGTCGTGAAACACCGTGCCAGAGGGTCCCGTTCAAAACTGTCGGTGGTCCCGTCTAGCGTCTGCCTTGATGACGACGAAGACACGTGGACAAGCGGCAGGCAAGGGGAAGAAGTCTGCCCCTCAGGAAGGAAAGAACATGGCGGCAGGTGATCGCGAGAAGGCATTGGACGCCGCTCTCGCCAACATCGAGAGGCAGTTCGGCAAGGGCTCGGTCATGCGGCTGGGCGATGAGACCCGGGCTCCGCTGGAAGTGATCCCGACCGGCTCGATCGCGCTCGACGTGGCGCTGGGTCTGGGCGGTCTGCCTCGTGGGCGGGTCGTGGAGATCTACGGTCCGGAGTCCTCGGGTAAGACGACGGTGGCCCTCCACTCGGTTGCCAGCGCGCAGCGCGCCGGCGGCATCGTGGCCTTCATCGACGCCGAGCACGCGCTCGACCCGGAATACGCGAAGAACCTCGGCGTCGACACCGACGCCCTGCTGGTCTCCCAGCCCGACTCGGGTGAGCAGGCCCTGGAGATCGCCGACATGCTGATCCGCTCGGGCGCGCTCGACCTGATCGTCATCGACTCCGTCGCGGCGCTGGTGCCGCGGGCCGAGATCGAGGGCGAGATGGGCGACAGCCACGTCGGTCTGCAGGCTCGACTGATGAGCCAGGCGCTGCGAAAGATGACCGGTGCGCTCAACAACTCCGGCACGACCGCGATCTTCATCAACCAGCTGCGCGAGAAGATCGGCGTGATGTTCGGCTCGCCCGAGACCACGACCGGTGGTCGCGCGCTGAAGTTCTACTCCTCGGTGCGGCTCGACGTGCGCCGGATCGAGACGCTCAAGGACGGCACCGACATGGTCGGCAACCGCACCCGCGTCAAGGTCGTGAAGAACAAGGTGGCCCCGCCGTTCAAGCAGGCGGAGTTCGACATCATGTACGGGAAGGGCATCTCCCGCGAGGGCGGCCTGATCGACGTCGGTGTCGAGGCGGGCCTGGTCCGCAAGGCCGGCGCTTGGTACACCTACGAGGGCGATCAGCTCGGCCAGGGCAAGGAGAACTCCCGCAACTTCCTCAAGGACAACCCCGACCTGGCCAACGAGCTGGAGAAGCGGATCCTGGAGAAGCTCGGGGTCGTGCCGACCGTCGACGCCCCGGCCGACGGCGAGGCGCCCGCGGCCGAGCCCGCCGGCGTCGAGGACTTCTAGGTCCACAGGCACCGGCTGACCCGTGGCTTCGTCAAGGCCTGACCGTTCGTCCACCCAGGATCCCTGGGTGGACGAACGGCCTGCGCCCGACTGGCTGGGGGACGTGACCCTCGGCGTCGAAGCCTGGGCCGGAAAAGCCCCGTCCCCGTCGGTCGAGCCGTCGCCCCCGTCGGTTGAGCCGTCGTCGCGACGAAGGAGCGACGACGAGTCGAAACCAACACGTTCCCGTCGGAGGCAGCCTCGCCCCGCGGATCCTGCAGACCCGAAGAACGACCCCGAGCCCGACCACGAGGCGATCGCCCGCAAGATCCTCCTCGACGCTTTGACAGGCCAGGCGCGCAGCCGCAAGGAGCTCGCCGACAAGCTGGAGAAGAAGGAGGTTCCGGCGGCCCTGGCGACGCGGCTGCTGGACCGCTTCGAAGAGGTCGGCCTGATCGATGACGAGGCCTTCGCCCGGGCCTGGATCGCCAGCCGACAGCCCGGCAAGGGCCTGGCCCGACGAGCCCTGGCCCAGGAGCTGCGCCGCAAGGGCATCGACGACGACGTGGCTCGCGATGCGCTCGACGAGATCGACCCAGACGACGAGCGCGAGGCCGGTCGGCGGATGGTCCGCCGCAAGCTGCGCTCCCTGGAGCGCTTCGACGACCAGACCAAGACCCGGCGCCTGGTCGGGATGCTCGCCCGCAAGGGATACGGCGCCGGTGTGGCCTACAGCATCGTCCGCGAGGAGCTCAGCCTGGCCGATGACGATGGCGCCGGCGGTCTCGTGTCAGAATCCGATCTGTGAGTGAGCAGCAAGAGCGCGAGATCCTGACCTACGACCTCTTCGGCACCGCGGTGCGCGACATCGCCCAGAAGGTCGTCGACAGCGGTTACGAGCCCGACATCGTGCTCTCCATCGCCCGCGGTGGCCTCGCCCTCGGGATGGGCCTGGGCTACGCCCTCGACGTGAAGAACCTGTCCGCGGTCAACGTGGAGTTCTACACCGGCATCAACGAGCGCCTCGACGTTCCGATCATGCTCCCGCCGACCCCCGCGGCCGTCGACCTGACCGGGATGAAGGTGCTCATCGCCGACGACGTCGCCGACACCGGCAAGACCCTGGAGATCGTCCACGACTTCTGCGAGGGCCACGTGGCCGAGGCTCGCACCGCGGTGATCTTCGAGAAGCCGTGGACGGTGATCAACGCCGACTACGTCTACAAGAAGACCGACCGCTGGATCGACTTCCCGTGGTCCTCCCAGCCGCCGCTCGTCGACCGCCGCGGCGGCCAGGCCCACTGACGCACCGGCGTTAACCTGGGTGCATGTTCACGCCGGTTGCGGTCCACACCGGGACACACCGTCTCGGCGGGGTGACGCGCCCGGGGGAGAGCTGGGCAGCGGCGGCGACGAGGATCGCCGGGCGGCCTGCGTACGCGGTGGACCTCTCCGGTGAGGTGAAGGAGTTCTCCTCCGACCCGATGCCGGTGGTGGCGCTGCGGCCGATGACCCGCGGCGACCTGCCCCACCTGGTCCGCTGGCTGAACGCGGAGCACGTGCACCGGTGGTACGGCGTGGACGGCGACCCCACACCCGACTGGGTGGCCGACAACTACGGGCCCGACATCGACGGCAAGACGCCGGTGACGTTTTGGGTGATCGAGGTCAACGGCCGCTCGATCGGGTTCTGCCAGGACTACCGGATCAGCGATGAGCCCGAGTACGCGCTGCTCACCCCCGACCCGGAGGCGATCGGCTTCGACTACGCGATCGGGGAGCCGGCCTTCGTGGGCCGCGGGATCGGGCCGCGGATGGCCTGGGTCTGGCTCACCTCGATCCCGCGCCGCTATCCCGGGGCGACGGCCTGCTTCGCGGCCCCCGACCACCGCAACGCCGCCTCGCTGCGGATGCTCGCCAAGGTCGGCTTCGAACAGGGCACCTGGTTCGACGAGCCTCAGCCCGACGGCTCGACGACCACGATGGTCGGCTGCTCGCTGGATCTGCGGCGCGTTCTCGGCTGACGCGCCTATCGTCTAGGCATGAGCCTTCTTGACGAGCTGCGGCTGCCGGCCGGACCGGTGGACCTGCGGAAGTACGACACCAACTCCGCACCCGGCGTCGGCGCCGACAAGGAGACCGGCAGGGAGGTGCTCGCCGAGCTCGGCCCGACGTTGATCGAGCTGCAGACCAAGCTGTTCGCCTCCAAGGAGAGCGACGACCCCAAACGGGTGCTGCTCATCCTGCAGGGGATGGACACCTCCGGGAAGGGTGGCGTGCTCAAGCACACCGTCGGGCTGGTCGACCCCGTCGGCGTGAAGATCACCAGCTTCAAGGCGCCGACCGACGAGGAGAGGGCCCAGGACTTCCTGTGGCGCATCGAGAAGGCGGTGCCGGAGCCCGGCTACCTCGGTGTCTTCGACCGCTCCCAGTATGAGGACGTGCTGATCGGCCGCGTCCGCGAGCTCGCCTCTGCTGCGGAGCTGGAGCGGCGCTACGACGCGATCAACGACTTCGAGAAGCGGCTGGCCGAGAACGGCACCGTCATCCTCAAGTGCATGCTGCACATCTCGCCCAAGGAGCAGAAGAAGCGGCTCCTGGCGCGGCTGGAGGACCCGACGAAGCACTGGAAGTACAGCCCCGGGGACATCGACGAGCGTCAGCTGTGGCACAGCTACCAGGAGGCGTACGAGATTGCGCTGGAGCGCACCAACACCGAGTACGCTCCGTGGTACCTCGTGCCGAGCGACAAGAAGTGGTATCGCAACCTGGCCATCGGCGAGCTGCTCCTGGAGACCCTGGACCAGCTCGATCTGGACTGGCCCGCGCCGCACTTCGACGTCGCCGAGGAGAAGAAGCGACTGGAAGAGGACACCATCTCGTGAGTCTTGAGGAGGTGCGGGTGACGCGGTATGTCACCCCGCTCCGGGAGGGCGGCAGCCTGCCCGGGATCGTGGAGGCCGATGACCTCGGCACGTACGTCTGCAAGTTCCGCGGCGCCGGCCAGGGGCTGCGGGTGCTGGTCGCGGAGGTGATCGTCACCGGCCTGTGCCGAGCGCTCGACATCCCCACGCCCGATCAGGTCGTGCTCGATCTGGATCCCGAGATCGCCCGCTACGAGGCCGACGAGGAGGTCCAGGATCTCCTCAACGTGAGTGCCGGGCTCAACCTCGGCATCGACTTCCTAGCCGGAGCCTTCGGCTACGACGCCGCCTACTCGCCCGACCCGTCGCTGGCCGGGCGGATCCTGTGGATGGACGCGCTGATCGCCAACGTCGACCGTTCCTGGCGCAACCCCAACATGCTGCTGTGGAACGGCGCGCTCTACGTGATCGACCACGGCGCTTCGCTCTACTTCCACCACGTCTGGCCCGGCGGAGGCGCCGACCCGGCGCGCTACGCGGCGCAGCCGTTCGACACCTCCGAGCACATCCTGCGGTCCTACGCGGCCGAGGCGATCGCCCAGAACGACGACCTCGCCGCGCGGCTCGACGACGCGGTGCTGGAGAAGGTGCTCGCCGACGTTCCGGACGAGTGGCTGGAGCCCGTTCCCGGCTACGACACCCCTGAGTCTCTGCGCGAGCGCTACGTCGCGTTCCTGCGGGCCCGCCTCGACGGCGAGCGCCCGTGGCTGCCCGCGGCCGAGCCCGCCCAGGAGGCATGATGGACGCTTACCAGTACGTCGTGCTCCGCTGCGTACCTCGCCCCGAGCGCGAGGAGTTCCTCAACGTCGGGGTCGTTCTCTACTGCCCCGAGCAGAAGTTCCTCGCGGCCCGGTGGGCGCTGGACGAGCGGCGTCTGGCCGCCTTCGCCCCGAGCCTCGACCTCTCGCTCGTACGGGCCGCCCTGGAGTCGGTGGACCTGATCTGCGCCGGCGCCGCCCACGCCGGCTTCGGCGCGGGCGTCCGCGCCACGGCGTACGGCCTCCGGGCGCTCTCCGACAACGAGTCGGCCCGCTTCGGCCTCCTCAAGGCGCCGAAGAGCACCGTCCTCCAGCCCGGCCCGGTCCACGGCGGCGTGACCACGGACGCCGCCGCCGAGCTCGACCGCGTCTTCGCCCACCAGATCACCTGAAAACCCCGCCGAGTCGGCGCGTCAGGACGCGCCGACTCGGCGGGATTCGATGTCAGGATGCGCCGACTCGGCGCGGGTCTGGGTCAGACCGGAACGAGCTCGACGGCACCGACGGCGTAGCGGGCCAGGATGGTGCGGGCGACCTCGGGGTGGGCGCCCATCGGGTCGCTGACCGCGACGGCGCCGGCCTCGAGGGCGAGCTCCTTGGCGCGGTCGGGCAGCTGTCCGGGAGCCAGGAAGAGCATGCCGACGGCGATGTGGCGGCGGCCCTCGGCGCGGAAGGCACGGACGGCCTCGCCGGTGGCCGGCGGAGCAGCCGAGGCGTACGCAGCCACGACCGGCAGCTTGTGGTGGGCACCCCAGATCCGGGCCAGGCGGGCGACCGACTGGTTGGCCAGCGAGTCCGAGGAGCCGGCGGCGGCCAGGACGAGCGCGTCGAGCTCGCGCACCCGCGCGGCCTTCAGCGACGCCCGCAGCCGCTCGTCGAGCACCTGCAGGAAGACGCTCTCGAGGCCGAGGATCTCGCTGGTGTGGATGCGCAGACCGGAGTGGCGCGCGGTGGCCTCGGCGATGACCGAGGGTACGTCGACGCGGGCGTGGAACGCCTCGGTCAGGAGCAGGGGCACGACGACGATCTCGTCGTGGCCGGCCTTGACCAGCTTGTCGACGACGGCCTGGAAACGCGGCCGGGAGTGGTCGAGGAAGGCGGCTTCGATGCGGAGGTCGGGGCGCAGGGCGCGTACCTCGGCAACGAGGGCGTTGATGGTCGCGGCTGACTGCGGATCGCGGCTGCCGTGAGCCAGGGCTACCAGAGCGGGAGCTGCCATTGTCTTCATCCTTCGGGTGTTGCGGGAACGTCGGAAAGTCTGTGATGGGGAGGTCAGGCGTGGATGCCGCACTCGGTCTTGCCGGTGCCGGCCCATCGCCCGCTGCGCGGGTCCTCGCCGGGGGCCACCCGGCGGGTGCACGGCGCGCAGCCGATCGAGGGATACCCGTCGTAGACGAGCGGGTTCACGAGCACTCCGTTGTCCTCGATATATCGCTCGACCTGCTCGTCGGACCATCGCGCCATCGGCGAGACCTTGACCTTCTGGCGCTTGGCGTCCCAGCCGATGACCGGTGCGATGACCCGGTTCTTCGTCTCCGCGCGGCGCAGGCCGGTGGCCCAGGCGTCGTAGGAGGCGAGCGAGTCGGCCAGGGGCTTGACCTTGCGCAGCGCGCAGCACAGGTCGGGGTCGGTCCGGTAGAGGTCCTTGCCGTATTCGGCGTCCTGCTCCGCCACGCTCTGCACGGGCGTGATCGTGAGGAGGTTGACCGGCATCGTCGCCTCGACGGCGTCGCGAGTGCCGATCGTCTCGATGAAGTGGTAGCCGGTGTCGAGGAAGACCACGTCGATCCCGGGCACGACCTTCGAGGCGAGATGAGCCAGGACCGCGTCCCCCATGGAGGACGTGATCGCGAACCGCTCACCGAAGGTGGCAGCGGCCCACTCGATGATCGTCTCGGCCGGGGCGAGCTCGAGCTCGGCTCCCCAGTGGGAGACGATCTCGCGCAGCTCCTCGGGCGTACGTCCCTCGGTGTCCACCGCGCGGTTGGCACGGGCGGCTGCTGTGCTGACGCTCATCGGTGCGCCTCCTTCGTGACGGTCCGAGAGATTTCTGGCCGAGAGATCTGACCCAGTGACTTCAGCTGGAAGGCGCGCAGGCAGGCGCGGCACTCCCAGGACCCGTGCGTGGCCTCGTGCGGCCACAGGTCGGTCTCGCCGCAGAACGGGCAGTGGAACGGGGTGCTTGCGCGCTCGCTCATGCGGTCACCTCGTCCAAGGTCTTCTCGCCGCGCAGCAGGACCTCGTCGGCGCGTGCGGTCCAGGCCGAGAACGTCTCGCCCTCCTCGCGGTCGGCGAGGTAGTTGACGACCAGCGCGGAGATGTAGTCGTCGAGCCCGGCCGAGGTGACCTTGTGCGCGCGCAGCTTGCGCCCGAAGTTGGCGGTCAGCCCGGTCGCGCCGCCCAGGTGCACCTGGAAGCCCTCGACCTGGTTGCCCTCGTCGTCGAGGACCAGCTGGCCCTTGAGGCCGATGTCGGCGACCTGGGTCCGGGCGCAGGCGTTGGGGCAGCCGTTGACGTTGACGGTGATCGAGGCGTCGAGCTCGGGGAACCGCGACTCGAGCGAGGCGATCAGGTCGCGGGCACGGTCCTTGGTGTCCACGATCGCGAGCTTGCAGAACTCGATGCCGGTGCAGGCCATCGTGTTCTGGCGCCAGTTGGAGGGCCGGGCCGAGAAGCCGATCGCGTCCAGTGCGGTGACCAGGTCCTCGACCACCTCGGGCGAGACCCCGATCAGCACGATCTTCTGGTACGGCGTGAGCCGAGCGCCCTCGACGGCGAACTTCTCCATCACGCCGGCGAGCTCGACCAGGTGGGTGCCGGAGATGCGCCCGGCGATCGGAGCCAGACCGACGTACTTCTTGCCGTCCTTCTGGTCGTGGATGCCGACGTGGTCGCGGTGGCCCAGGGGCGACTCGGGCGAGGGGTTGGAGATCAGCTGGCGGTCGAGGTACTCGTTCTCGAGGACCTCGCGGAACTTCTCCTTGCCCCAGTCGGCGACCAGGAACTTCAACCGGGCCCGCGAGCGCAGCCGGCGGTAGCCGTAGTCGCGGAAGATGCCCGCGACACCGGCCCACACGTCGGCGACCTCGTCGATCGGCACCCACACGCCGAGCTTCTCGGCCAGGCGCGGGTTGGTGGAGAGACCGCCGCCGACCCAGACGTCGAAGCCGGGGCCGTGCTCGGGGTGGACGGTCCCGACGAAGGCGATGTCGTTGATCTCGGGCGCCACGTCGTGCGACGGGTGGCCGGTCAGCGCGGTCTTGAACTTGCGCGGGAAGTTCGAGAAGGCCGGGTCGCCCAGGTAGCGGGACTCGATCTCGCGCAGCGCCGAGGTGCCGTCGATGATCTCGTCGGCGGCGACGCCCGCGACCGGCGAGCCGAGGAACGGACGCGGCGAGTCGCCGCAGGCCTCGGTCGAGTGCAGCCCGACCTCCTCGAGGCGCGACCAGATCTCCGGCACGTCCTCGACCGAGATCCAGTGGTACTGGATGTTCTCGCGGTCGGTGATGTCGGCGGTGTCCCGGGCGAAGTCGACACCGATCTGACCCAGGGTGCGCACCGCGGCGGGGGAGAGGAGCTTGCCGTCGGAGCGGACCCGCATCATGAAGTAGCGGTCGTCGAGCTCCTCTTCCTCGAGGATGGCGGTCTTGCCGCCGTCGATCCCGGGCTTGCGCTGGGTGTAGAGGCCGAACCAGCGGAAGCGGCCGCGCAGGTCGGCCGGGTCGATCGAGTCGAACCCACGCTTGGAGTAGGTGTAGAGGATCCGGTCGCGAACGTTGAGCGGGTCGTCGTTCTTCTTCGACTCCTCGTTCTTGTTCAGTGGCTCGGTGTAGCCGAGGGCCCACTGGCCCTCGCCCTTCTTGGGCCGGGGGATCTCGGTTCGGGTGGCGCGCTTGGCCTGAAACCGGTTGTCGCTCATGTCAGAGAAACCTTTGCGTCGGTCGTGGACGCACGGCGGAGCAGGGACGTGCTCGCGGCGGGCGCCCGGGATGTCTGTCGGGCGGCGGGCCAGCGGCTCGACGCGGGGGATGCGGAGCGCTGGGCGTCAGTGGCGCCAACAGATCGAGCTGCGGATGCGGCAATAGTCCACGTGGCGTCGAACCACGAGGTGCGCATGTGTTGCAGCAGTGACCATGTCAAGGAGTCTCAGGTAGCGGACTGCCCTCACGCAATCTGGAATCCCGATATATGAGACATCGGTCCGTTATGTGGGACGTTCCCGCTTGTTCACGCGGGCGGTGTGGCCGAGGTCACCATCTGGTCACGGTCTCTTAACCAGGCTGAGCAGTCGGTCATTCCCGCGGGCGGTGATAGAGGACGTACGCAACGCACCGGGCGACCACGATGCTGCTCTCGTCCGCGCGGCTGACTAGGCTGTGGCCCATGAGCGATCTGTCTGCCCCGGTGAATTCAGGCACTGTGAGTTCTGCCTACAACCAAGCCCTCGAGGTCATCGCCTCCGTGGAGCCCCGCATCGCCGAGGCGACCAAGCAGGAGCTCGCTGACCAGCGCGCCAGCCTCAAGCTGATCGCGAGCGAGAACTACGCGAGCCCCGCCACGCTGATGACGATGGGCACCTGGTTCTCCGACAAGTACGCCGAGGGCACCGTCGGTCACCGCTTCTACGCCGGCTGCCAGAACGTCGACACCGTCGAGCAGATCGCCGCCGAGCACGCCAAGGAGCTCTTCGGCGCGGAGTACGCCTACGTGCAGCCGCACTCCGGCATCGACGCCAACCTGACGGCGTACTGGGCCATCCTCGCCCACCGGGTCGAGGGCCCGTGGCTGGAGAAGATGGCCGTCAAGAACATGAACGAGCTCTCCGAGGCCGACTGGGAGACGCTGCGTGGCGAGCTCGGCAACCAGCGCCTGCTGGGCATGAGCCTCGACGCCGGCGGCCACCTCACCCACGGCTTCCGCCCGAACATCTCCGGCAAGATGTTCCACCAGAACCAGTACGGCACCGACCCGGAGACCGGGCTGCTCGACTACGACTCGCTGCGCGCCAAGGCCAAGGAGTTCCAGCCGCTGATCATCGTGGCCGGCTACTCCGCCTACCCGCGCCGGGTGAACTTCGCCAAGATGCGCGAGATCGCCGACGAGGTCGGCGCCACCCTGATGGTCGACATGGCCCACTTCGCCGGCCTCGTCGCCGGCAAGGTGTTCCAGGGCGAGGAGAACCCGGTTCCCTACGCCCACGTCGTCACCTCGACCTCGCACAAGTCCCTGCGCGGCCCGCGCGGCGGCTTCATCCTGGCCACCGAGGAGTACGCCCCGAGCGTCGACCGTGGCTGCCCGATGGTCCTCGGTGGCCCGCTCTCGCACGTCATGGCCGCGAAGGCCGTCGCGTTCGCCGAGGCGAAGCAGGAGAGCTTCCAGGTCTACGCCCAGGAGGTCGCCGACAACGCCAAGTCGCTCGCCGAGGGCTTCCTCAAGCGCGGCGCCAAGCTCGTCACCGGCGGCACCGACAACCACCTGGTGCTGCTGGACGTGACCAGCTTCGGTCTCACCGGCCGCCAGGCCGAGTCGGCGCTGCTCGACTCCGGCGTGGTCACCAACCGCAACTCGGTCCCGGCCGACCCCAACGGTGCCTGGTACACCTCGGGCATCCGCCTCGGCACCCCGGCGCTGACCACTCGCGGCTTCGGCGCCGACGAGTTCGACCGGGTCGCCGAGCTCATCGTCGACGTGCTCTCGAAGACCACCCCCGGCACCACGAAGGCCGGCGGCCCGTCCAAGGCGTCCTACGTCATCGAGGACTCCGTCGCCGACAACACCAAGGCCGCCGCGGCGGAGCTGCTCGCGAAGTTCCCGCTGTACCCCGGTCTCGACCTCGCCTGAGCTCGTGCCTGCTCCGAAGCGACCCAGCTCGATCCCCGGCGTCGGGGCCCCTGAGAAGGTGGTCCCGACGGCCGAGGTGCGTGTCGTCGTCGAGGACGAGTGGCCGGCGCTGAAGAAGGTGCGCCTCGCGGCTCTCCAGGACACTCCTCGTGCGTTCTGGGCCTCCTACGACGAGGTGGTGACCTGGCCCGACGAGCGCTGGCGGCTGTGGGCCGCGTCCGGCGCCGCCTACATCGCCTGGCTCGGCGAGAAGCCTTCTGGGCTCGCTGCCGGGATCATCCACGACGGTGAGCACCACCTGATCAACATGTGGCTCGCCCCCGAGGCGCGTGGACACGGTCTCGCCGAGGGCCTCATCCTGGCCGTCGCCGGCTGGGCGCGTCGTGACGGCGCCTCCGTGCTGACCCTGTGGGTCGTCGACGGCAACGAGTCCGGCCGCCGCCTCTACGAGCGCCTCGGCTTCGAGCTCACCGGCGAGACGCAGCCCTTCCCCGAGGGCGATCCGCGCACCGAGTCGAAGATGGCGCTCCGCCTCACCTGACCGCGATGGCCGACCCACGCGAGGGCGTGACCCCCGAGGGTCTGATCGTCACGGGTGCGCGCCGTGACCGGGTGCCGTCGACGTACGAGCCGGTCCTGGCGTACGTCCTCGGGCGGGTCCCACCCGAGGTGTCGGTCCACGTCTACGGCTCGGTGGCCAACGGCACGGCCACCGTGCCGACCTCCGACGTCGACCTGCTGACGATCGGACTCCCGGCGACGGACGCCGCCGCGCTCGGTGCCGAGGCGTCGGCGGCCTTCGACCGGGTCTGCCGCGGCGTCGAGATCGCCGCCGCGTCCGCCGACGACTACGCCGGGGAGGGCGACGAGGCGTACGGCAACCGCGTCTTCCTGCGCCACTACTGCGCCCACCTGGCCGGCCCCGACCCGGGCGAGGCCCTGCCCGGATTCCCGGCAGACGCTCGTGCCGCCCGCGGCTTCAACGGCGACATCGAGCGTGCCCTGCGCCGGTGGCGTGCCGCCCTCGGCCGCGACGACCCGAGCGACCTATCCCGCCGGATCGCACGGAAGTCGCTGCTCGCCCTGGCCGGCCTGGTCAGCGTCCACGACGGCACCTGGACCACCGACCGCTTCGTAGCCGCCGCCCGCTGGAGCGAGATCGAACCAGCGCTGGCACCCGAGCTGGCCAGGCTCCGGACACTGTGCGACAGCGGCGGCGCCTCCGCGAACGAGACCGAGGCGCTGCTCGCTGCCGGTGGCGTGATCGAGTACATCGCCACCCGCTTCGCAGCGGAGATCGGGCTGTGGCAGACCTAGGCTCGGCCCATGACGAGTGATGATCGAGGGAGGCCGCAGCGCCTACACCTCGTTCCCGGTCCCGGACCGCCCCGAGCTGACCGCGCTGATCAGCGAGGCCGCGCAGGTGGCTGCCGAGCGGTGGCGGGCGGCGTACGCTCCACAGGCATGACTCCGGACGAGGTCGACGCCTTCCTCTCCTCGCTGGACGGCTGCCGCCACAAACCGCGTGGCTGGTATGTCCACGACCGCCTGGTCGCCAGGCTGGTCGACCCGACCACCCTGCTCGTCCGGGTCCCGGTCGAGCGCCGCGAGGACCTGATCGACCGCTGGCCGGACGCCTTCGGCATCCCGCCCCGGCTGGAGGCCCACCACAAGATCGAGGCCTACCTCGACCGTGCCCCGGCGGAGGCCGTGAAGTCAGCGATTCAGCTCGCCTGGGAGTTCCAGCGCGGCGAGTGACGCGATCAGCCGAGGAGAGCGTCGACGTCGACCGGGACCTTGACGTCGCCGTAGGTCAGCGTCGCCGGCCCGTCCGTGTATCGGCCGGTCTCCACGAAGTAGCCGTCCTCGAGGCGGTGGGTCAGGATGACGTGGTCACGAGGGTCGACGATCCAGTACGCCGGGGCGCCCCACTGGGCGTAGCGGTTGAGCTTGCCGACGAGGTCGTCGCGACGGTTGCTGGAGAGGATCTCGACGACCAGGTGCGGTGTGCTGGTCAACGTCCGCTCCTCGTCGGTCTGGACATGGACCATGAGGTCGGGGATGAGCTCTTCTCGCACGTCGTTCGGCGACCACCCCCATGCTTGGGTCACATCGGTGCCCGGAGCGAGATGGTGGCGGATCAGCGTCTGGAGTTCGAACATGATGCGCTGATGGTCTTGTCCTGGCGGTGCCAAGGTGACGAGCGATCCTCCGTAGTACTCACCCGGGGTGTCCTCGAGGGCGAGATACTCGTCCCACGACATCGGCACGCGGGTGAGGTCGCCAGAGTGGCTGGCGATGCTCATCACATGCTCCCTTCTGGTGGCGATCCGCGCTTCGCGCGGTTACTCCCTCGCTCGGCGCGAGCGGACGAGCAAGCTCGCCGCTCGACCTCGCTCGGTCGTCTCTGAACAGGTGGATTCGTCGTCCGTCTTCAGTCTCGCCGATCCGCGGGAACAGGTCCAGGACTATGCCGGCTTGCGCCAGACCGAGACATGACTGAGCGAGTCGCTGGTGAAAGGCGATCGGTCCCAGCCGCCGTAACGCGCCTCTAGGGCCATTCCGGCCAACCGCGCCATCAGGTCGCATTCGGAGGGCCAGATGTAGCGGTGGTTCGACTCGCCGCGCCGGTAGGTGTCGCCCTCCTTGGTGAAGTGGTGAGAGGTCAGCAGCTGCGTGGCGATGTCGACGGTGTCCAGACCGACGTGACGGTCCGAGACGTCGAACGTCGCCGCGACCGCGGTGGGCGGAAGGAGGCGCAGCTCCGGCACCCACAGCTCGATGACGAACCGCCCGCCCGGGGCCAGATGACGAGCGGCGTTGGCGAAGCAGGCGACCTGTTCGTCCTGGGTCAGCAGGTTGGAGACCGTGTTGTAGACCAGATAGACCAACGAGTACGTCCCCACCCCAGGCGCCTCGGCGGAGGCCATGTCACCGACCACGACCGGGATCTCCTCCTCGGTGACCTTGCGCCGCAGGACGTCGACCATCGGCTGGGCCAGCTCGATGCCGGTGACCGGCACCCCCAGCTCCCGCAGCGGTACGCCGATCCGGCCCGTCCCGATGGCGAGCTCGAGCGCGGGGCCGCCGTCGGCGAGGTCGGCGAGGAAGCGGGCCACCGGGCCGGTCACCTCGGGTGAGTTGACCCAGTCGTCGGGATCGTCGTAGCGCTCGGCGTCGTCGCGGGTCCACAGGTCGCTGCTGGTCATGGGCCTCGACTCTGCCCGGCGAGATGTCCCCGGCGCGAACCATTTTCGCGGTCTGAGGTCCGGTTCAGAGCCAGGAGTAGCCGACCTCGGGCCGGCCGCCGCTGGGGCCGTAGCGGACCCCGCGCGCTGCCAGGCCCTTGTCGGCGAGGTGCTCGAGGTAGCGCCGTGCGGTCACCCGCGACGAGCCGACCACCGCGGCGACCTCGCTCGCCGAAAGGTCACCGGAGGCCTCGCGCAGTGCGGCCGTCACCGCCCGCAGCGTCTCCGCGCTCATGCCCTTGGGAAGCGGTGTGCTGCCGGTGGGCCGCAGCGACCCCAGCAGCTGGTCGACCTCGTCCTGGACGACCTCCTCGGGGGCAGCGTCCAGGCGGGCGCGATAGTCGGCGTACTGCTCGAGCTTGTCCCGGAACGTCGCGAACGTGAACGGCTTGAGCAGGTAGAGCACGACCCCCTGCACGACGGCCTGCCGCACGACCTTGGTGTCCCGTGCCGCGGTCACCGCGATCACGTCGCACAGGTGGCCGGCGGCGCGCAGCCTGCTGAGCAGCCCGAGCCCGTGCCCGTCGGGCAGGTTCATGTCGAGCAGGATCAGGTCGACCGGAGTGCCGGCGTCGCGGGCCGCATCGAGCGCGCGGACCGCCTCGCGCGCCGAGCGTGCGACCCCGGCCAGGGCGAAGCCCGAGACCCGGCCGACGTACGCCGCGTGGGCCTCGGCGGCGAGCGCCTCGTCCTCGACGACCAGGACACGCACGTTCATCCGGCCACCTCCGTGCCGAGGGTGACGGTGAACTCGGCCCCGCCGAGGTGGGAGCGGCCGATGGCGACCTCGCCGCCATGACGCCGGGCGATCTGCCCGACCAGCGCGAGGCCCAGCCCGCGGCCGGTGCCGGGCTCGGCCTTCGTGGTCCAGCCGCGGTCGAGGACGCGCGCCGAGTCGGCGTCGTCCAGGCCAGGTCCGCTGTCGCCCACGCGCACCGTGAGGGTGTCGTCGTCACCGGTCAGGTGGACCTCGACCTGGCGGGACTCGAAGCCGGAGACGGCGTCGAAGGCGTTGTCGACGAGGTTGCCCAGCACCGTCACCAGGTCGCGGGGCGGGATGCCCGTGCCCGACGGCACCTCGCCGACGATACGGAACTCGACGCCCTGCTCGGCCGCCTCGGCCGACTTGCCGAGCAGGAGCGCGGCCACGACGGGATCCTCGACCGCGCCGACGAGCCGGTCGGTGAGGAGCTGGGCGACCTGGAGCTCCTCGGTGGCGAACTCGACCGCGTCCTGCTCGCGGCCCATCTCGATGAGGGAGACCACGGTGTGGAGCCGGTTGGCGGCCTCGTGGTTCTGGGACCGGAGCGACTCGGTGAGGCGGCGTACGACCTCGAGCTCGCCGGTCACCGAGCGCAGCTCGGTGTGGTCGCGCAGCGTCACCACGGCGCCGACCTCGCGACCGTCCCACAGCGCGGGCGCCGAGGAGACCACCAGGATCCGCTCGCCGGCGAGGTAGAGGTCGTCGGACTCGGCGGTGCGGCCGCGCGCGGCGGCGACCAGCCCGGGCGCCAGGTCGAGGTCCTCGATCCGGGTGCCGATGACGTCCTCCGGCAGCGCCAGCAGGCGCCGCGCCTCGTCGTTGACCAGCTGCACGCGACCCTCCCCGTCGAGCAGGAGCAGACCTTCGCGGACCGAGTGGAGGACGGCGGAGTAGTACTCGTACATCCGGGCCAGCTCACGCTCGCCCATGCCATGGGTCAGCCGGTGCAGACGTCTGCTCAGCAGCCAGGCACCGGTCAGCCCCACGGCCAGCACCAGCGCGCCGCACAGCAGCACGATCGTGACGTCGCGCCGAAGACCGCGGTTGATGTCGCTGACCGTGATGCCGACGGAGACGAGCGCGACGACCTTGTCGCCGTCCTCGACCGGCACCACCGAGCGGACCGATGGCCCGAGCGTCCCGGTGTACTGCTGGGTGAAGACCTCGCCGTCCGGCGCGCCGCCGAGGTCGCCGACGAACTTTCCGCCGATCTGACGCGGATCGGTGTGGGTGTAGCGGGTGCGGTCCAGCGCCATCACCACGACGAAGTCGGTGTCGGTGTCGCGGCGTACCTGCTCGGTCCAGGGCTGGAGGGTCGCCGTCGGGTCCTCGCCACGCAGCGCCGTGCTGACGGTGGGGGAGTCGGCGACGGTCTGGGCGACCGCCACCGCGCGCTGGGTGGCGCGGCTGTAGGAGTCGCGCTGGGCGTCGTAGGAGGCCATCAGGATGCCGGTGACGACGAGCAGCAGCACCGTGCCGAACTGCAGGAGAAGCACCTGCTGGGCCACCGGCCGATCGCGGAGAACGCGGGGGCGGAACGGGTGGACACGGGGCACGACAACATTCTGGACCACCTCCGTTGCGTGGATGTGATCGTGGCCACGAACACAACGAACACAACAGTGACGGTCGTCACGTTCTCCCGGAGAGTTGCCCGAGTTGCCCCGGAGGGCAGGACACACCGGACCAGGAGGAACGATGAGTACGACCACGACTGAGACAAGACCCAAGAAGGACCGGACACACTATCTCTACATCGCGGTGATCGCCGCGGTGGTCCTCGGCATTCTGGTCGGGTTGATCGCCCCGTCGTTCGCGGTGGAGCTGAAGCCGATCGGCACGGCCTTCGTGAACCTGATCAAGATGATGATCCAGCCGATCATCTTCTGCACCCTGGTCATCGGCGTCGGCTCGGTCGCCAACGCGGCCAAGGTCGGCAAGGTCGGTGGCCTGGCGCTGGCCTACTTCATCGTGATGTCAACGGTCGCCCTGGCGATCGGCGTGGTCGTCGGCAACATCATCGACCCCGGCACCGGCCTCCAGTTGAGCTCGGACGCGTCCAGCGCGGGCCAGGAGGCTGCCTCGGAGGGGCACGCGAGCACGACGGACTTCCTCCTCGGCATCATCCCGACCTCGCTCTTCTCGGCGCTGACCTCCGGCGTGGTGCTGCAGACCCTGCTGGTCGCGCTCCTGGTCGGCTTCGCGCTGCAGCGGATGGGTGAGTCGGGCAAGCCGATCCTCAAGGCGATCACCATGATCCAGAACCTGATCTTCCGGGTGCTCGCGATGATCATGTGGGCCGCCCCGGTCGGTGCCTTCGGCGCCATCGCCGGTGTGGTGGGGGAGACCGGCATCGACGCCCTGAAGAGCCTCGCCGTCATCATGGTCGCGTTCTACGTCACGTGCGCGATCTTCGTCTTCGGCATCCTGGGCGTGCTCCTCAAGCTGGCGACCGGCGTCAACCTCTTCAAGCTGCTCAAGTACCTCGCCCGCGAGTTCCTGCTCATCCTCTCCACCAGCTCGTCCGAGTCGGCTCTTCCGCGCCTGATCGCGAAGATGGAGCACGCCGGTGTCGAGAAGGCGACCGTCGGCGTCGTGGTTCCCACGGGCTACTCGTTCAACCTCGACGGCACCGCGATCTACCTGACGATGGCCTCGATCTTCATCGCCGACGCGATGGGCGACCCGCTGAGCATCGGCGAGCAGATCGGCCTGCTGCTGTTCATGATGATCGCCTCCAAGGGCGCCGCCGGTGTCACCGGCGCCGGCCTGGCGACCCTGGCCGGCGGGCTGCAGTCCCACCGCCCGGAGATGGTCGACGGGGTCGGGCTCATCGTGGGCATCGACCGGTTCATGTCCGAGGCCCGCGCGCTGACCAACTTCGCCGGCAACTCGGTCGCCACCGTCCTGGTCGGCCACTGGACCAAGACCGTCGACCACAGCCAGCTCGACCGCGTCCTGGACGGTCAGGACCCGTTCGACGAGACGACCATGGTCGACGACCACGCCGCCCCGCCTTCGGCGGAAACCGACAAGGCGCTCGTCTAGACCCCACGACGACAGGCCGTACGCCGCGCGGACACGCGCGACGTACGGCCTGTTGTCATCGGTTGCGGTAGAGGATCCGCGCCAGCTCGAACGGCGCGGCGCGCCACGAGCCGATCGGCTCGTCGTCGAGCCCGATCCGGCCGAGCGCGGCGATGATCCACGAGAACGCGAAGCAGCCGATACCGGCGACGGCCCAGATCCCGACCGTACGCCAGGCCAGGTCGCCGCCGAAGGCCCGGAAGATGCCGATGACGGCTGCGATCACGGCGATCGCTGCGATCAGCCAGAAGAGGATCGAGCAGATGACGGCGGCCAGCCGGCCGGCCACGGCCAGCGGGTCGCGAGGCGGCTGGTGATGGGGCCCTTGGCCGGGGCCTTGATGGGGAGGATGCGGATAGTTCATTTGGGCGCTGATTCTGGCCTAATCCGGCTGCCGGAGCCACACCGGGATGGCGGGTCGTCATGGTGCCGGAGTGCGTGACAGGTATCGTCCTGCGCGTTCTCGGGTGAGTGTTCGACAATTTGCCCGGGACATCGATGGACCATAACGACTAATGTTATGGAGATCACATAACGAGGCGCTGCCTCGTGGACCCGACGCGGCCTGCGTGGCACGACTCCGTGGATCAACACGACGATGGAGGGTGCAATCAGATGCACGTGCGAAAGTGGCAAATCGGAGCAGTGGTCGCAGGTCTGCTCGCTGTGACCGGCTGCGGCGTTCCCGGTGGCGGCGGCAGCAACGATGCCGGCGACACCGAAGAGGGAGACGGCAGCATCCAGATCCTCGGCGCGATCCCCGAGGGCGAGGCCGTGGGGCTCAATGCGGCCCTCGACACGTTCACCAAGGAGACCGGGATCGAGGTGACCTACACCCCCTCCACGGACTTCACCACCGAGATCCGCACCAAGGTCAACGGAAACGACGCGCCCGACATCGCGCTCTTCCCGCAGCCCGGTCTGGTCGGTGACCTGACCGAGTCGGGTGACACGCTCCCGCTCGACGACCTCATCGACGTCGGCTCGCTCGACGACACCATGATCCCTGGCCTGATGGACTCGGTCGAGATCGACGACAAGACCTACGGCGTACCGATCCGCGTCTCGATGAAGTCGCTGGTCTGGACCCCGAAGAACTTCGAGCAGTCCGGCTACAAGACGCCCACGACCTGGGACGAGCTGCGAAGCCTCGAGGACCAGATGATCTCCAAGGGCCAGACCCCGTGGTGCCTCGGCGCCGAGGCCGGCGCCGACACCGGCTGGGTCTACACCGACTGGGTCGAGGAGATCGTCCTGCGCCAGGAGGGCCCGGAGTTCTACGACGAGTGGGTCTCCCACGAGGTCCCCTTCAACGACCCGAAGATCGTCGAGGCGATCGAGACCATGGGCGACATCATCAACAAGCCGAAGAACGTACGCGGCGGGGCCGACGGCACGCTGAGCGAGCCCTTCGGCGACTCCCCGCTGCCGCTCTTCGACGCGAAGCCCGGCTGCCAGATGCACCGTCAGGCCAACTTCATCACCACCTTCTTCCCGAAGGACGTCCAGCAGGACCTGGCCGGCAACGTCGGCGTCTTCGCGCTCCCGGGCAGCATGGAGGGTGGCTTCGAGGGCAACCCGGTGCTCGGCGGCGGTGACATGGCGACCGCCTTCACCAACGACACCGACGTGGTCGAGCTGATGGAGTTCTTCGCGTCCCCCGACTTCGGTGCCGAGTGGGCCAAGTCCGGTGGCTGGCTCTCTCCGAGCGTCGAGTTCGACAACTCGCAGTACGCCGACCCGATGTTCGGTGAGATCGCGACGCTGCTGCAGGACGCCGACACCTTCCGCTTCGACGGTTCGGACCTGATGCCCGCGCAGGTGGGCGCCGGGACGTTCTGGAGCGAGATGAACGCCTACGTCGGAGGTGAGAAGAGCGCTCAGGAGGCGGCCGACGCGATCGAGGAGAGCTGGCGAGGATGAGCGATGACCCATATCTGAAGATCCTCAACGGCCTGATCGCGATCGTCCTCGGGGTCGGTGGCACCGCTGCGCTCTTCTGGCTGCTCAACTTCCTCTCGGGCCTGCTGCCGGGCAAGTGGGAGAGGCGGGTCAAGCCGTACGTCTTCATCGGCCCGGCCATCCTGGTGGTCGCCGTCTTCCTGGTCTACCCGGCCCTGATGACGGTGATCTACAGCTTCGCCGACGACAACAGCATCAACTGGGTCGGCTTCGACAACTACACGGCGCTCTTCCGGGACGACGAGTTCATCGGCACGTTGGTCAACAACCTGCTCTGGATCCTCATCGTTCCGGCCGCCAGCGTCATCGTCGGCCTGCTCGTGGCGGTGCTGGCCGACCAGCTCAAGGCGTTCCCGGAGCGGGTCGCGAAGTCGGTCATCTTCATGCCGATGGCGATCAGCTTCGTCGGGGCGAGCACGATCTGGGGCTTCGTCTACGCGACCAGGTTCGCGCAGGGCGACAAGCAGATCGGGCTCCTCTCGGCGATCTCGACGAGTCTCGGGTTCGAGCCGGTCGCCTGGCTGCGCATCTCCGACTACAACCTCAACGACCTGCTCCTGATCGTCATCATGATCTGGTTGCAGGCGGGGTTCGCGATGGTGCTGCTCTCCTCGGCGATCAAGAGCGTCCCCGAGGACACCGTGGAGGCGGCGCGCATCGACGGGGCCAGCGAGATCCAGATCTTCTTCAAGGTCGTCGTACCGCAGATCTGGCCGACGGTGATCGTGGTCTTCGTGACCATCCTCATCCTGGTGATGAAGGTCTTCGACATCGTCTACGTGATGACCGGTGGCCGGTCCGGCACCTCGGTGCTGGCCAACACCTTCGTCCTCGAGCTCTTCGAGTTCGGTGACGCCGGTCGCGCGGCCGCGGTGGTCGTGGTCCTGATGATCGCGGTGATCCCGGTGATGGTCTACCAGATGCGCCAGTTCAAGAAGCAGGAGGCCCGCTGATGAGGAGCTTCACCCTCGGCAGCGTCGCTGTCCGTGTGGGCATCGTCCTGCTGTGCGTCCTCTGGTTCATCCCGACGCTGGGTCTGCTGATCTCGTCGTTCCGCGACGAGGCCGACGTGAAGTCGTCGGGCTGGTGGACCGTCATCACCGACCCGTTCTCCCAGTGGACCTTCGACAGTTACTCGCAGGTCCTCGAGAGCGGGATGGCGAACGCCTTCGTGAACTCGATCGTCGTCTCCGTCCCCGCGACGGTGCTGCCGATCATGATCGCCGCGTTCGCTGCGTACGCGTTCACGTTCATGCGGTTCCCGGGGCGCAACGTGCTGTTCATGGTGATCGTCGGGCTGCTGGTGGTCCCGCTGCAGGTGGCGTTCGTGCCGCTGCTCAACCTGTTCGGGAGCTACGACCTCAACGGCACCTTCCTCGCGGTATGGCTGGCCCACACGGCGTTCGGGATGCCGTTGGCGGTCTTCATCCTGCGCAGCTACATGGCGACCTTGCCGCAGGAGATCATCGAGTCGGCCGAGATCGACGGGGCCTCCCACTTCCAGACCTTCTGGAGGCTGATCGTGCCGATGTCGGTGCCCGCACTGGCAGCGTTCGCGATCTTCCAGTTCCTCTGGGTCTGGAACGACCTTCTGGTCGCGCTCATCTTCCTCGGGGCGGGTGACAACGAGGTCGTCACGATCACGTTGCGCGACCTGATCGGTGACCGTGGCCAGGAGTGGCACCTGCTCACTGCGGGTGCGTTCATCACGATGACGGTGCCGCTGCTGGTGTTCTTCTCGCTGCAGCGCTACTTCGTCCGTGGGCTCACGGCGGGGTCCGTCAAGGGCTGAGGTTCGGTCCGCAAGCGGCGGGCGTCATGTCTCCTACGGGGCATGGCGCCCGCCGCTTGCCCGTCGAGGCCGCTACAGGGTCGGAGTCGCACGCTGCACGACCGCCACCTGGTCGCCGCCGGCGAGCATGCCGTACGTCCCACCGTGGCCCGGCAGGCGGCTGGCGCAGAAGATGTCGGCCACCTCGTCGGGTCCGTGCTGGACCAGGAGGCTTCCCTGCAGGAGTGTCGCCATGCTGCCGGCCAGGCGCCTGGCCGAGCGCTCCAGTTCCTCGGGACTGGTCATCGACTCGCCCAGCAGGGAGAGGGTGGCGTCGACGGCGCGGTCGTAGCGCCGGTCGGCGCCCTTGGCCTTGCCGACCTCGGTGATCCACGCGTCGAGGACCCCGGGTTCGCGCTGGATGGCACGCAGGACGTCGAGGGCGTTGACGTTGCCGGAGCCCTCCCAGACCGAGTTGAGCGGGGACTCGCGGAAGAGCAGCGGCATCACCGACTCCTCGACGTAGCCGTTGCCGCCGAGGCACTCCAGCGCCTCCGCCACCAATGCCGGAGTGCGCTTGCAGACCCAGAACTTCGCCAGCGGCAGGCCGATACGACGCAGGGCCTGCTCGTCGTCGGGCCGGTCGACGGCGGCGGCCAGGCGCATCGCCAGGGTCGTGGCCGCCTCGGACTCGACGGCCAGATCGGCGATCACGTTCTGCATCAGCGGCTTGTCGGCCAGGGTGGAGCCGAACGCGGAGCGGTGGGCGACGTGCCAGCTCGCCTCGGCCACGGCCCGGCGCATCAAGGAGGCCGAGCCGAGCACGCAGTCGAGGCGGGTGGCGGCGACCATCTCGATGATCGTGCGTACGCCGCGGCCCTCCTCGCCCAGCCGGTAGGCGGAGGTGCCGCGGAACTCGAGCTCGGAGCTGGCGTTGGAGCGGTTGCCGAGCTTGTCCTTGAGTCGCACCACGTCGAGCCGGTTGCGGCTGCCGCCGGGCAGGATGCGAGGCAGGAGGAAGCAGGTGAGGCCGTCAGGTGCTTGGGCCAGCACCAGGAAGACGTCGTTCATCGGTGCCGAGGTGAACCACTTGTGCCCGTGCAGCTCGTAGACGCCGTCGCCGACGGGACCCGCCTCGGTGATGTTCTGGCGTACGTCCGAGCCGCCCTGCTTCTCGGTCATCCCCATGCCCGCCAGGGCGCCGAGCTTCTCGGCGGGGTCGCGGAGACCGAAGTCGTAGGTCGTGGAGGCGAGCCTCGGCACCCACTCCTCGGCGAGGGACTCGTCGGCGCGGAGCGCGGGGACCGCGGCGTACGTCATGGAGATCGGGCACAGGTGGCCGGGCTCGGTCTGGGACCAGGCGAGGAACCCGGCGGCGCGGCGTACGTGGGCGTTCCTCTCACCCCTCTCGGCCAGCGCCCAGGGGGCGGCGGCCAGACCGTGGCCGACGGCTCTGTCCATCAGCCAGTGCCAGGAGGGGTGGAAGGCGACCTCGTCGATCCGGTTGCCGTAGCGGTCGTAGGGGACCAGCTCGGGGTGGAAGCGGTTGGCGAGGCGGCCGTGCTCCTGTGCCTCGGCGGTGCCGGCCTCGGCGCCCAGGGAGACGAGCGATTCGAGGGTCTCCTCGCCCGCGTGACGCAGGACCGCCGCCGACAGTGCGGCATCTCCGGTCACCACGTTGTGACCCGCGAGCGGGGGCGCCTGGTTGGTGACACGGCGGATGTCGGAGGCACTCATGCAACAGACGATAGAGCGCGGCGGATAGGGTCGCAGATGTGTCCGAGACATCTGCATATGCCCCGAAGTGGGCCGGTGTCGAGCAGGTCGCTCTTCCCGAGACGGTGCGGTCGCCCTGGTGGCAACTCGGGCGGCGGCTGCTGGCCGCGCTGGCGATCCTGATCGGGACGGTCCTGCTGGTCTATCTCGACCGCGACGCGTACGCCGACAACAACGATCCCACCGGCCAGATCAGCCTGATCGACGCGATCTACTACACGACCGTGACGCTGAGCACGACCGGCTACGGCGACATCGCCCCGGTCGAGGCGCACGCGCGGATGATCAACGCGTTCATCATCACGCCGGCTCGCATCGCCTTCCTGGTGCTGCTGATCGGCACCACTCTCGAGGTCCTCACCAAGCAGGGCCGTGACCTCATCCGAGTAGCTCGCTGGAGGAAGAAGATGTCCCAGCACATCGTCGTCGTCGGATACGGCACGAAGGGCCGTAGCGCCGTGGAGACGCTGCTCAGCAGCGGAGCGGATCCCGAGGAGTTCGTCGTGGTCGACCCCGACCCGGTGGCGCGCTCGGATGCCCACTCCGACGGGATCGCAGTGGTCACCGGCGACGCGACCCGGCGCGAGGTGCTGATGCGGGCGGGCGTCAAGGACGCCGAGCAGGTCATCATCACCACCAACCGTGATGACTCCAACGTGCTCACGATCCTGACGGTGCGGCAGATCAACCCCGAGGCGTGGATCGTCGCTGCCGCTCGCGAGCGCGAGAACGCGCCGTTGATGAAGCAGTCCGGAGCCGACTCGGTGATCACCTCCGCCGACGCGGTCGGCCGGCTGATGGGTCTGTCCACCATCTCGCCGACCCTCGGGTCCGTCATGGAGGACCTGCTCAACTCCGGCACCGGCCTGGAGGTCGCCGAGCGCGACCTGCTGGTCAACGAGGTCGGCAAGCAGCCGCAGCAGCTCGCCGACCAGGTGATCGCGGTCGTACGCGACGAGAAGGTCTTCCGCTACTTCGACCCGGTCGTCGGCACCCTGTCGCGCGGGGACCGGCTGGTCGTCGTACGAGCCGCGAGGGAGCTGCCCTGGGCGCCGCGTCCGGGGACGCACGGCGAGGACACCGCGGACGTGTGACACCCGCTGAAATAGAAGTCAGCCGCTGGCGTCTCGGGTCACCAGCGGCTGACATGGAAGAGATTAGCGGACGGTTCGGCGAGCTTCAAAGAGTTGATCTGCACTTTTATGAAGATGGCCCAGATGGGCTATGCCGGGTAGTTCTAGACGGTGACGCGTGGCGGTTTCGGAGGCGCCCGCCGCGCCTGGGATGATGTACGCATGACCGAGGCGCCCCACAGCCCCGGGTCTGCCGACGGGCAGCCGGGCCTTTCCGAGAACGAGAAGCAACTGCTGGACTTCGAGCGTTCCTGGTGGTCGGCCGGCACCGGACGCGACGAGGCGGTCAGGGAGCAACTCGGGATGAGCGCGGCCGAATACCACCGAGCCGTCAACGACCTGATCGACAAGCCCGAGGCGCTCGCCTACGACGGCGTCCTGGTGCGCCGGCTGCGGCGCCAGCGCGACGCACGGCGTACGCAGCGCTCGAAGAACCCGCGCTCATAGCCCACTCGGGTGGTCCGAGTAGCTCGGTCGGATCATTTGCAGTCTTTTGCATTGCAGGTGCTTGCACGTGTTCGACTTCGTCGGCTAACGTTCTTCTTGTCAGCCGCTGGTGACCCGAGACGCCAGCGGCTGACTTCTGTTTTGCCGCCCCTCGCCGAGACGTCACCCGCGCAGGCCGAGACGTCGCTCCCGCAGGCCGAGGCGTCACTCGCGCAGGCCGAGACGTCACTCGCGCAGGCCGAGACGTCGCGGCGCTGCCCACTCGGCCGACGGCGGTGACGCCTCGACCGGCGTACCTGACGCCTCGGCTGGGTTGGTCAGTCGCGAGCGGTGAGGACGAGCGGGCCGTCCTCGGTGATCGCGACGGTGTGCTCCATGTGGGCGCCGCGGGAGCCGTCGGCGCTGCGCAGGGTCCAGCCGTCGGGGTCGGTGAAGATCTCGTCAGTGGTGTGCAGGAACCACGGCTCGATCGCGATGACGAGTCCGGGCTGCAGCTTGAAGCCGCGGCCGGGGCGACCGTCGTTGGCGATGTGCGGGTCGCCGTGCATGGTGCGGCCGACGCCGTGGCCGCCGAACTGGGTGTTGATCTTGAGGCCCTTGGCGCGGGCGACGCTGGCGATCGCGTGGGAGATGTCGCCGACCTTGTTGCCGACGCGCGCGGCGTCGATACCGGCGGCGAGCGCCTGGGTGGTGGTCTCGATCAGGTCGAGGTCCTCCTGGCGGGGCGTACCGACGACGACGGAGAGGGCCGAGTCGGAGACCCAGCCGTCGACGCTGGCCGCGAAGTCCACGCTGAGCAGGTCGCCGTCCTGCAGCTTGTAGTCGAAGGGCAGGCCGTGCAGCACACCGTCGTTGACCGAGGTGCAGAGCACCTTCCCGAACGGCATCGCGCCGAAGCTCGGGTGGTAGTCGATGTAGCAGGACTCCGCGCCGCGGTCCTTGATCATCTTGTGCGCCAGCTCGTCGAGCTCGAGCAGGTTGACGCCCACGGCAGCGTGTTCGCGGAGTGCGGTCAGGACATCGGCCACGAATCGGCCGGCGGGCTTCATCTGCTCGATCTGGGTCGGGGTGCGCAGTTCGATCACAGGCACAGCGTATCCTGAGAACGGTTCTCACTAGAATTCAGCGATGCGTCAGCAGCGAGCATCGCGCAGCGCGGCCGCCTTCGATGTCAGGAAACGGCGCTCGGCGAGGTTCGTGGCCCGCACCGAGGCCAGGTCGTACGCAGCGGCAGCACCGTCCAGGTCGCCGGCGAGCTCCAGCAGATGAGCGCGCACCGCGGGCACCCGCGGATGGTCGGCGAAGCCGCCGGCGCCGTTCTGAGCACAGTCGCGCAGGAGCTCGTCGAGCAGCGCGAGCGCGGGGCCCGAGCCGTCGGCGTACCCGACCGCGACAGCCTTGTTGAGCGTCACGATCGGCCCGGGCGCGACCTTCTCCAGCAACCCGTAGAGCGCGGTGATCTGCAGCCAGTCGGTCGCCTCCGCGGTGGGCGCACGATTGTGGAGCGCGGCGATGGCGGCCTGGATCTGGTACGTCCCCGGCCGGCCGGTGCCGATGACGGAGTCGACCAGCGCGACCCCCTCGCGGGTGGCCTCGTCGCGCCACAGACTCCGGTCCTGGTCGGCCAGCGGCACCACGGCGCCGTGCGCGTCGATCCGGGCGGGGCGGCGAGCGTCGAGCAGCAGCATGAGCGCGAGCAGACCGCCGAGCTCGCCGTGGGCGCTCCCCGTCATCCGGGCGAGCGCGGCGCGGGCGAGGCGGGTCAACCGGATCGCCTCGGCACACAGGTCGACCCGCTGCAGGTGGTCGCCCTCGGTCGCGACGTACCCCTCGTTGAAGAGCAGGTAGAGCACCTTCATCATCGCCGGGATCCGCGCGGCGAGGTCGGCGGAGCCGTCGATCCCGAGCGAGCGTCCCTTGATCGTCGCCTTCGCCCGGGAGATCCGTTGCGCCATCGTCTTCTCCGGGACGAGGTAGGCGTTCGCGATCTCCCGGGTGGTGAGCCCGCCGACCGCCCGCAGGGTCAGCGCCACCGCCGAGGCCGGGGTCAGGCTGGGATGACAGCAGAGCAGGAGTACGTCGAGGGAGTCGTCGATCCCCGAGGCACTCTGCCCCTCGGGCTCGGAGAGATGGTCAGCATGCTCGCGGTCGCGGCGGCGCGACTCGCTGCGCTTGGCATCGATGAGGCGGTGCATCGCGGTGGCGATCAGCCAGCCGCGAGCGTTCTCCGGTACGCCGCGCCCCGGCCATGTGCGTACCGCCTCGACGAGCGCCTCCTGGACGGCGTCCTCCGCGGTGTCGAAGTCCCCGCAGCGCCGGGTGACGACGGCGACGACCTGCGGAGTGAGGTCGCGCAAGAGGTCACCCGGCAGCGCCTCGGTCACTCGATGCTCGCCTCGCCGAAGGCGATCGTGTCGTCGACCGAGGAGCCGTCGGTGCCGTGGTACATCCGGCGCACCTGGATCGGCTGCTCGATCGGCCGCCCGCCCGGGCCCGGAGCGGCGGAGTAGAGGCCGGCGATCTCCAGCGCGCGTTCCTGGGTCTCGGCGTCGATGATCATGTAGCCGGCGACCCACTCCTTGAACTCCTGGAACGGCCCGTCGGTGACGGTCCTGTCGGCACCGTCGGAGGTCACCACGAACGCCTGGTCGGGCGGCGTCAGGGCCTCGACGTGCACCAGCTCGCCGGACTCGGTCAGGGCCTTGTTGAGCGCTTCGTAGTAGCTCATGTGGCCCTGCACCTCCTCCGGCTTCCAGCCAGCCATGCCGCCGGGAGTCTCGTCGTTGCCGGCTTGGTAGTCGAGGATCATCAGGTAGCGAGGCATGTTCTCACCCTTCCACTTCAAGCGCTCCTTGTAAGCGCCATTCACGAGGGGAACGGAGCCGGCCGCCCGATAACTACATGCACCGGCGTACGACTTCGACGTAGGTTTCTCGCCGTGCTGAAGGCCTATGACGAGCAGTTGCGAACCGATGCCGAGACCACCGGGGCGGTGTCGGTGACCCGACACGGGCCGCTGCGTCTCGCGACCTTCGGCGGCGGACGCGGATTCATCTCCTACCAGGATCTCGACGGGGCCGACGCAGCCGGCGTCGAGGAGCTGGTCGCCGCCGCGGTCGCGCACTTCGATGCCGACCCGGCGATCGAGGAGGTCGAGTGGAAGACCCGCGGCCACGACCACGCCCCGGGGCTGCACGACACGCTGCTGCGGCACGGCTTCGCGCCCGACGAGCCGGAGTCGATCATGGTCGGCGAGGCTGCCCTTCTGGCCGTCGACGTGCCCCTGCCGGACGGGATCGGCCTGCGTGCCATCACCAGCGAGCAGGACGTACGCGCCGCCAGCATCATGCAGGACGGTGTCTTCGGCTCCCCGGCCTCGGAGGCTCGGGTCGAGAGCCAGCTGCGAGGCATCGCGGCGGGGGAGAGCGAGATGTGGGTCGCCGAGGCGGACGGCGAGATCGTCAGTGCCGGCCGGATCGACATGGTGCCGGACACGGAGTTCGCCGGCATCTGGGGCGGGGCGACGCTGGAGAAGTGGCGCGGCCGCGGCATCTACCGCGCCCTCACCGCCGCTCGCGCCCGCACCGCCATCGCGCGGGGCAAGCGCTACATCCACAGCGACTCCACCGAGTTCTCCCGGCCGATCCTGGAGCGCTCGGGGCTGGCGAAGGTCGGCACCACGACGCCCTACGTCCGGCGCAGCTCACGGTGATCAGGGAGCGACCGACGCGTCCTGCCCCGAGGTGACCAGCGACTCGGCGATACGTCCGCTCGACTTCAGGTCCTCGACCAGCTCGTGCACGAAGCTCACGGTGGCAGGACGGTGCCCGCGCGCGACCGCCACGGCCTGGCGGATCTGCATGAACCGCGGCTCGACCAGCCGCAGACCGGGGTCGGCGGCGACATGCCGGCCGAGAGGCTGCCGGATCCCGGAGGCGACCTCGAGCCCGAGCTCGCGGAAGGCGTCGATCCCGTCGGCGCCGCGTACGACCTCGGCGTTCTCCAGCGTGCGGGTCAGGAAGAGGTCGTAGGCCGAGCCCTCCTTGACGCCGACGCGAACGCCCGGGCGGTCGACGTCGTCCGCGGTCCGGATCGGGGAGTCGGCCGCGACGGCGTAGACGCCCTCGATGAGGACGTACGGCGCGGTGAACTCGACCTCGGCGGCGCGGGCGGGCTCGACCGCGAGGAAGGCGACGTCGGCGGCGCCGGTCCGCAGTGCTTCGAAGGACTTGCGGGCGGCGTCGAAGCACTGGAAGGAGACCGGTACGCCGAGCCGGCTCGCCAGCTCGCGGGCGATGTCCACGGTGACCCCGCTCGGCGCCTCGGGGGTGCCCTGGGCGAGGACCGGGTTGCCGAGGTTGATCGAGGCGCGCAGGGCTCCGGTCGGTGCCAGATCGGCGGCGAGCTGGATCGGGTCAGGCATCAGGCTCCTTCGGCAGGAGAGTACGGATCGGGTCACCGGCCAGCCAAGCGGCGATGTCCTCGACGGCGCCGCCATAGAACCGGCGGTAGTTGTCGTCGGTGACATAGCCGAGGTGTGGCGTCGCGACCACGTTCGGGAGGTGGCGGAGCACGTCGTCGGCGGGCAGCGGCTCGACGTCGAAGACGTCCAGGCCCGCGCCGGCGATCGTGCCGGAGCCGAGGTGGGCGATGAGCGCGTCGGTGTCGACCAGCCCGGCGCGGGAGGTGTTGACCAGGTGGGCGGTCGGCTTCATCGAGGCCAGGTCGGCATGTCCGACGATGTGTCGCGTCGCCTCTGACAGCACGAGATGGAGCGAGACGATGTCGCTGGTCTCGAACAGGGTGGCCTTGTCGACCGCGCGCACCCCGAGCGGCTCGGCGCGCTCGGCGGTGAGGTGAGGGCTCCAGGCGATCACGTCCATCCCGAACGCCTGGCCGACGGCCGCGACCCGGGCCCCGATCTTGCCGAGGCCGAGCAGGCCGAGGGTCCGGCCGTGGAGGTCGCTCCCGACGGTCCGCTGCCAGGTCTGCCCGGTCGCCTCGGTGACGATGTGACGGGTCAGCGCGTGGATCAGTGCCCAGGTCAGCTCGACCGGCGGATGCGGGCTCGACGGCGTGCCGCACACGGTGATCCCCAGCCGGGCCGCCGCGGCGAGATCGATCGAGGCGTTGCGCATCCCGGTCGTGACCAGCAGCTTCAGGTCCGTCAGCTGTTCCAGCACGGCGGCCGGGAACGGCGTACGCTCCCGCATCGCCACCACGATCTCGGCACCGTCGAGCGCCCGGACCAGGGCGTCAGGCCCGAGGTGCTCGGTCAGCGACGTCACCTCGACTCCGTCGAGAGAGTCCCAGGCGGCGTACGTCCTCGCCACGTCCTGATAGTCGTCGAGAATCACGCAGCGCACGACCGCAACCTATCGGGTCGCTGGTGTTCTGCTGTGGGCAGATCTGCCTGCGGCAGATTCGCTGGTACGCGGTGGGGGAGTCGGTCAGAGTCGAAGACATGACTCAGACACCAGTGGCGGCCGGGCCGCTCGACGAGCAGCTCACGGCACGACTGCAGAACCAGAGGATCATCGTGCTCGGCCAGGAGGTGGACGACGCGATCGCGAACCGGATCTGCGCACAGCTGCTCCTGCTCAGCGCCGAGGATCCGCACCGCGACATCTCCCTCTACATCAACTCGCCCGGCGGCTCGGTGACGGCCGGGATGGCGATCTACGACGTGATGCACCTGATCCCCAACGACGTCTCCACGCTGGGGATGGGGATGGCGGCCAGCATGGGGCAGTTCCTGCTCACCGCCGGCACCCCGGGCAAGCGCTACGTCCTGCCGCACACCGAGGTGCTGCTGCACAAGGGGTCGGCGGGGATCGGCGGCTCGGCGGCCGACATCGAGGTGCAGGCCGCGCGGCTGGCGCGGATGACCGAGCAGATGCTCCGGATCACCGCCGAGCACACCGGCCAGAGCGTCGAGCAGATCGACCAGGACTCGTTGCGCGACCGGTGGTTCACCGCCGAGGAGGCGCGCGAGTACGGGTTCGTGGACGAGGTGCTCAACGACGTGCAGTCGGTGACGCCGGTGCAGCAGCGCAGCGCAGCCTTCGGTCTCTCCGCGGCTGGGGGTGCCCGATGAGCTCGTACACGATTCCCTCGGTCATCGAGAAGACCCCACGTGGCGAGCGGGCGCTCGATGTCTACAGTCGCCTGCTCTCGGACCGGATCGTCTACCTCGGTACGCCTATCGACGACGGGGTCGCCAACGTGGTCATCGCACAGCTGATCCACCTGGAGTCGGACGCGCCCGACAGGCAGATCGAGCTCTATCTCAACTCTCCCGGCGGTGATCCCACCGCGATGCTGGGCATCTACGACACGATGCAGTTCCTGCGTTCTCCGGTGGCGACCACCTGCGTGGGCCAGGCGGCGGGCTCGGCGGCCGTGCTGCTGGCTGCGGGGGAGCCGGGGCGGCGTACGATCCTCCCGCACGCGCGGGTCGTGCTGCAGCAGCCGGGCCAGGACGGTCAGCGGGGCGATGTCACCGACCTGCAGGTCGCGGCGAAGGAGATCGGCCGGGTGCGGGCCGAGATGGACGCGCTGCTGGCGCGCCACACCGGCCACGACACCGACCAGATCCACGCCGACACCGAGCGCGACCTCGTCCTCGGCGCGACAGAAGCGGTGACGTACGGCTTGGTGGACGCAGTGCTGGAGAGCCGCAAGCTCGCTTCGGTGTGACCTGGGTCGATCTGGCCCGACCTGGCCAGCCGGGTCAGGCGGCGAGAGCCATCGGGCCGGACGGGCGGGCGCCCGCGCGCAACGTGCGGGTGACCCGCTCGGTGAGGTCGACGAGGCCGAGACCCAGCGCGCCCCCGACCGCCTCGAGCACCTCGGAGCTCGGCTCCTTGCGGCCGCGCTCGATCTCGGAGAGATACTGCGTCGAGACACCGGCATCGCCGGCGACGTCGGCGAGCGTGCGCTCCTGGCGGGACCGCTCCTCGCGGATCACCTGGCCGGCGGCCTCACGCCACAGCGGCGCCGGTTTGTCGTGGTCCGGCAGCGGATGGCCGGGAAACCTGATCACTTCGCCCATGCCAACACACTAGCGCTGCACACGAGGGCGGAACGGGGCGTTCGCGCCGGGCGAACAGAGCTCCGACCAGGGGTTATATCGGTCGAACGATAGATGACAAGGACTTGCCAGGGAGGCCCGACACCCCGATAGTGGTCGCACAGTTTCGATCTTTGTAGGTCTACTGTGCACGACCAGAGAACTTGTCGAGTCGTTGGTATCACGGGGGAATCGTGTTGCATCGCAAGCAGATCGCCTTGGCCGGAATGGCATCGGGGCTGGCCATGACGAGCATCGGGATTGGTGGCCTGATCGTCGGCAACGCCGGAGCGGAAGAGCCAGGTCATCACTACGCCACGGACGAGTCCGGGGTCAGCCTGATCTCCCCGGTCTCGCCGGTAGCACCGCTGGAGAAGTCGAAGTCGTCCTCGACGCCGTCGCAGGCTGGTCCTCCCAGCCAGATGGGTCCCGGGAGCGAGGTTCCCGAGGTGGCTGAGCCGGTCCCGGCGAGCCCGCGGTCGGTCGAGGAGTCGGCAGACGGCTACACGTCGCCGCTCCCGGCGCGACCCACTCAGGTGCCGTCGGAGCCGAGGCCGACCGGCAGGCCGACCGAGTCGCCGAGCGAGCCCAGCCAGTCGCCGAGCGAGAGCCCCAGTGACCCCAGCGAGTCGCCGAGCGACCCCAGCGAGTCGCCCAGTGAGCCGACCGAGTCGCCGAGCGAGCCCAGCGAGTCCCCGAGCGAGACCCCCAGCGAGTGACCCGGGCTCCCGGGGAGCGGTGCCGCGATGCCCCCGGGTGGGTAACGCTCGAGGCATCGCTGCCCTACGCTGTGCGCCACACCATGCGCGGGGCGGGTACAGGGAGTCGAGTTGCAGAGCAAGCAGGTCGCCGTGGCAGGCATCCTGACCGGCGGGGTCATCACCGGTCTCGGGGTGGTCGTCCTGATCGCCGGCCTGGCGCAGGCTGAGCGACCCGATCGTGACCCGGTCACGGGTTACGAGGACGTCGGGAACGTCTATCCCGACGTGGATCCGCTGCCGTCGCCCGGATCGAAGCCGTCGGAGGAGCCCTCCGACGGCTATTCGGCGCGTCCGCACGGCGCCGCGGACGATCGTGACGGTTCGACGTACGAACCGGGGGAGACCGACCCCTCCACGGCCGGCGACCCGGACCGGCCGACGGCGTCGCGTGAGCCGGACGAGCCCGCCGAGACCAGCGGCTCGACTCCCACCTCCAGGCCCACGCTCACGACGGAGCCGGAGCCGACCGCCGAGCCGACCGAGTCGGCCGATCCGTCCACGGATCCGACGCCGACGGAGACCGCGACCCCGACTACGGAGCCGTAGTCACCACCCCCGTTCGCGCCACTCGGCGAGGTGGGGACGCTCGGCGCCGAGCGTGGAGTCGTCGCCGTGGCCGGGGTAGAACCAGGTCTCGTCGGGGAGGGTGCCGAAGATGCGCTCCTCGACGTCGTCGAGCAGCTGGGTGAAACGTACGGGATCCTGCTGCGTGTTTCCGACGCCGCCCGGGAAGAGGCTGTCACCGGTCCACAGGTGAGGCGTGCCCTCGGGGTCGCGGTAGACGAGAGCGACCGACCCGGGCGTGTGCCCGCGCAGTGCGATGACCTCGAGGGTGCAGTCGCCCACGGCGACCGTGTCTCCGTGGGAGAGCGTGCGAGAGATGGGTACGCCGGTGGCCTCCGTGATCGCGGCGGCATCGGGCTCGCCGGCGAGCGTGGCGGCTCCGGTTGCGGCGGTCACGTCGGCCAGGGCTCGGTGGTGGTCCCAGTGCTGGTGGGTGGTGACGACGGTGGCCAGCTCGCCGCCGATGAGGGGGAGCAGGGTCTCCGGCTCGGTCGCGGCGTCGACGAGGAGCTGCTCGCCGGTGGTTCGGCAGCGCAGCAGGTAGCAGTTGTTGGACATCTGCGCGTCGACGGCGACCTTCGTGACGGTCAGCCGGCCGAGCTCGCGTACGTCGGCCGGGCCGCCCGGTTTCACCGCGCCTGTATAAGTGGTAGGGGCATCGCTCATACGCCTATGCAAGCACGTCGGACACGACCAGAAGTAAAATGTCGGTGCTCCGTGAGAGGGTGCCGTCTGGGAGTCTTCCCAGCGTCGTATGATGCGAACATCTGTTCGACGCAGTAGCGCGATGCGATAAGCACTGGACGAGGAAAGAACGTGGCGGAGCAGCAGCTGATCATCCGGGGAGCCCGGGAGCACAACCTCAAGGATGTCTCCCTCGACCTGCCTCGGGACTCGATGATCGTGTTCACCGGCCTGTCCGGAAGCGGGAAGTCGAGCCTCGCGTTCGACACCATCTTCGCGGAGGGTCAGCGTCGCTACGTCGAGTCGCTGTCTGCCTACGCTCGACAGTTCCTCGGTCAGATGGACAAGCCCGACGTCGACTTCATCGAGGGGCTCTCCCCGGCGGTGTCGATCGACCAGAAGTCGACCTCGAAGAACCCGCGCTCGACGGTCGGCACCATCACCGAGGTCTACGACTACCTGCGTCTGCTCTACGCGCGCGCGGGCCGTCCGCACTGCCCGACCTGCGGCGCGCCGATCGAGCGGCAGACGCCGCAGCAGATCGTCGACCACGTGCTCACGCTGGAGGAGGGGCGCCGCTTCCAGGTGCTGAGCCCGGTGATCCGGGCCCGCAAGGGGGAGTACGTCGAGCTCTTCAGCCAGCTGCAGCAGCAGGGCTACTCCCGGGTGAGGGTCGACGGCGAGACCCACCAGCTCGACGCGCCGCCCAAGCTGGAGAAGCAGAAGAAGCACACCATCGAGGTGGTCATCGACCGGCTCGCGGTCAAGGAGTCCTCCAAGCGGCGGCTGACCGACTCGGTCGAGACCGCGCTGGAGCTGGCCGGCGGTCTGGTCGTCTTCGACTTCGTCGACACCGGCGAGCAGATGAAGTTCTCCGAGCGGATGTCGTGTCCCAACGACCACCTGCTCGACACCGACGAGCTCGAGCCGCGGTCGTTCTCGTTCAACTCGCCGTTCGGCGCCTGCCCGGCCTGCACGGGCCTCGGCACGCGGATGGAGGTCGACCCCGAGCTGGTCGTCCCCAACCCGGCAGCAACCCTCGCCGAGGGTGCGCTGCAGCCCTGGTCCCAGGCCCACGTCGCCGAATACTTCCTGCGCCTCCTGGAGGCCCTCGGCGGTGAGCTCGGCTTCGACCTGGACACCCCCTGGGACGACATCCCGGCCGCCGGCCAGAAGGCGATCCTCGACGGTCACGGACGCAAGGTGCACGTGGTCTCGGTCAACCGCTACGGCCGCCGCCGTTCCTACGACGCCGAGTTCGAGGGCGTACGCCGCTGGGTGGAGCGCCGCCACAAGGAGGCCGAGTCCGACACCACCCGGGAGCGCTTCGAGGGCTACATGCGCCAGGTGCCGTGCCCGACCTGCAAGGGCACCCGGCTCAAGCCCGTCTCGACCTCGGTGACGCTGGGGGAGCGGAGCGAGGGCGGGCTCAACATCGCCGAGCTGTGCGCGCTGCCGATCAACGAGGCTGCGGAGTGGCTCGACCAGGTCGAGCTCAGCGGCCGGGAGCGGCAGATCGCCGAGCAGGTCCTTAAGGAGATCCAGGCGCGGCTGCGCTTCCTCCTCGACGTCGGCCTCGACTATCTCTCCCTGGAACGGCCCTCGGGATCGCTCTCCGGCGGTGAGGCCCAGCGGATCCGGCTGGCGACCCAGATCGGGTCCGGCCTGGTCGGCGTCCTCTACGTGCTCGACGAGCCCTCCATCGGCCTCCACCAGCGCGACAACCACCGGCTGATCGAGACCCTCGAGCGGCTCAAGCGGCTCGGCAACACCCTGATCGTCGTCGAGCACGACGAGGACACCATCAAGGTCGCCGACTGGGTCGTCGACATCGGCCCCGGCGCGGGCGAGCACGGCGGCCAGGTGATCCACTCCGGCACCGTCAAGGAGCTGCTCGCCAACGAGCAGTCGGTGACCGGTCAGTACCTGGCGGGTCGCCGCGAGATCGCCGTCCCGGCCGTACGCCGCCCCCGCACCGCCGGGCGCGAGCTGACCGTCCACGGTGCCAAGGAGAACAACCTCAAGGACATCGACGTCACCTTCCCGCTGGGGCTCTTCCTCGCGGTCACCGGCGTCTCCGGCTCGGGCAAGTCGACGCTCGTCAACGACATCCTCTACACCGCCCTGGCCAAGGAGTTCTACCGCGCCCGCACCGTTCCGGGCCGCCACACCAAGATCTCCGGCCTGGACAACGTCGACAAGGTGATCCACGTCGACCAGTCCCCGATCGGGCGTACGCCGCGGTCCAACCCGGCCACCTACACCGGCGTCTTCGACCACATCCGCAAGCTCTTCGCCTCCACCCCGGAGGCCAAGATGCGGGGCTACCTGCAGGGCCGGTTCTCGTTCAACGTCAAGGGCGGCCGCTGCGAGGCCTGCTCGGGTGACGGCACGATCAAGATCGAGATGAACTTCCTGCCCGACGTGTACGTCCCGTGCGAGGTCTGCCACGGTGCGCGCTACAACCGCGAGACGCTCGAGGTCCACTACAAGGGCAAGTCGATCGCCGAGGTGCTCGACATGCCGATCGAGGAGGCGGTGGAGTTCTTCGCCGCCGTGCCCGCGATCGCGCGCCACATGAAGACCCTGGTCGAGGTCGGCCTGGGCTATGTGCGGCTGGGGCAGCCCGCGACCACCCTGTCCGGTGGTGAGGCACAGCGGGTCAAGCTCTCCGCCGAGCTGCAGAAGCGCTCGACCGGCAAGACCCTCTACGTCCTCGACGAGCCGACGACCGGCCTCCACTTCGAGGACATCCGCAAGCTCATCGGCGTGCTCTCCTCGCTGGTCGACAAGGGCAACACGGTGCTGGTGATCGAGCACAACCTCGACGTGATCAAGACCGCCGACTGGATCATCGACATGGGTCCGGAGGGCGGCAACCGTGGCGGCACGGTGATCGCCGAGGGCACTCCCGAGACCGTCGCCGCGACCCCTGGCAGCCACACCGGCGGCTTCCTCGCCCCGCTGCTCGACGGCAAGGCCGCCGAGCAGCCGCCTGACAAGCCGGTGAAGGCGAAGGCAGAGCCGGCCAAGAAGACGGCGACCAAGAAGACACCCGCCAAGAAGACACCGGCGACGCGGAAGAAGGTCAGCGCGTCCTGACCCGAGATCGAGATTTGCCAGAAGGTTTGCGCTCGGCGGGGGACGTGCGTTGCCGGCGCGCCTATTCTGGGCGGCATGAGTGAATCTCGAATCACCCGGCGGAAGGTCGTCACCGGCACCGCGATGACCGCGGTCGGCGTCCCTCTCCTGGCAGCATGCGGCAGCGGTGACGGCGACACCGGCTCCTCGGGTGACGGCGGGTCAGGTGGCAGCGGCCCGCTGGTCGCGACCAGCGAGGTCCCGGTCGGCGGAGGAGTGATCGTCGCCGACCGCAACTTGGTGGCCACCCAGCCGACCGAGGGCACGTTCAAGGTCTTCTCCGCGATCTGCACCCACCGGAGCTGCCCGGTCACGAAGGTCGCCGGTGGCACCATCGACTGCCCGTGTCACGGCAGCCGGTTCTCGATCGAGGACGGCTCGGTGACGCAGGGACCGGCGACGAGTGCACTGGAGGAGGTCGCGTTCGAGGTCACCGACGGCGAGATCGTTCCCAGCTGAGCCTCGGCCTGGGGTGCTTCAGGCGCGTGCGAGGGCCTGTGCTCGCCACAGCTCGTCGCGTGGGGAGCGGCGGCGGCTGAGACGGGCATCGAGCAGCACCCGGGCCTCGTCCCAGCGGTCGGCGCGGAGCAGGGCGGCGATGCGAGCCTCCTCGATGATCTCCCGCTGCGCGTCGGAGCCGCCGAGACGGCGGATCGACGGCGCGAGCGCAGCGAGCCGGTCGGCGGCAGCCGAGTTCTCGTCGCGGGCCATCAGCCCCAGCGCCTCGGCGAGCGGGGAGACGACCGTGGCCATGGTCGGATGTACGTGCCCGGCGGCCCACGACCTCAGCTCGTCCAGTGCACCGGCGTCACCGGTGGCGAGATGCGTGACCGCGGTGTGCATCGCCAGGAACGGGGTGGCGGGCCGGATCATCGTCTCGCGGCCGGTGACGCGTACGACCTCGGCGATGTCGGGCACGTCGTGAGCACCCGGCGTGAGCGCCCACCGGAAGAGCAACGAGCCGGAGTCGACCAGCGCCCGGCAGCCCAGCGCGTGGCCGGGCTGGAGCTGGGTCTCGTAGCGGCGGCGTACGGCTTCCAGGTCGCCCAGCGAGAGCTCGTGCAACGCGGCGTGCCAGGAGAAGTGGGAGAGCGAGTCGATCTGGGCGCCGTCGCCGAGCACCCACGAGGACATCCAGGTGAGACCGGCCTCGTGGTCCCCGGTCTCGTAGTGGGCGTGTGCGCGGGCGTGGGCGGAGTGCCCGGCGCCGGGCTCCACCGCCAGCGAGGCGCAGGAGAGCGACATCGCGTCGTCGAAGCGGCGCTGCTCCTGGCGTACGAAAGCGAGCAGGCCGGCGAACCACCAGTCGTCACCGTAGGCGGGCCTGGCGCGCTCGACGATCGCCCACGCCTCCTCGGGCACCTCGGTGGCCCCGGCGAAGGCGATGGTCGGTACAGCGGTCGAGAGCAGCAGCGCGTCTCGCGGGAAAGCCGCCAGGTGGTCGATCAGTGGCCGCGGATTTCCGCCGATGTGGGCCTCGACCGCATGCACGTGGCTGCGCTCGCGCTCGGTCGCCCGCCGGGCGTGCAGCCGTGCCTGCTTCAGGCGAGCGCCGACGTCGACGGGCGCGCACATCTCGTGGCCGAGCAGTGCCAGCGCGGCGTGTCCGAGCGCGAACGTCGGGTCGAGAACGATCGAGGCCGCGAAGGAGGCGAGGGCGCCGTCCCGTAGACGAAGCACGTCGAGCAGCCCCTGGGAGTAGGCCAGGGCGGCTTCGTCACTGGTGGTCAGCGCGTATCCGTAGCGGTCACGACAAGGCACATAACCATACTAGACCACTAGACTTTAAAACCCAGGCCGGCGCGGCAGATTTCCCCAGAGTCAGGGAGCCGGGAGCTCGCCGGAGCCCCGGGGGATCAGCCGGGCGCCGATGGTGACCGTCTGGGGTGGGCCTGCGGTGTCGCCGGCGATGCGCTGGAAGAGGAGTCGCGCGGCGGCCGCACCCATCGCACCGGGATCCTGGGCGACGACGGTGAGGCCCGGCTGGAGGAGGTCACCGAGCTCGACGTCGTCGAACCCGACCAGGGCCAGTCGCGTTGAGCGCCGGGAGAGCTCGCGGAGCACGCTGACGGTGGTGCGGCTGTTGCCGCACAACAGCGCCGTCGCCGGTGACGGTCCGTCGAGCAGCCGGTCCAGTGCGTCGGCGGTCGACGCGGGCGACGGGGGCGCCTGCGTGACGAGATCGTCGGAGAAGGGGATCCCGGCGGCCTCGAGCGCCTCGCGGTAGCCGCGCAGGCGCTCGCCGGCGGTGTAGATCTCCGGTGCGTCTCCGATGAAGCCGATGCGGCGATGTCCGTGGGAGAGCAGATGCTCCACGCCGCGCCGGCTGCCACCGCGGTTGTCGGTGAGGATCATGTCGGCCTCGATGTCCCCGGGCGGCCGGTCGACGAACACGACCGGGATGCCGGCCCGCATCTCGGGGAGGAGGTAGGAGTGGCTGGTGCCGGCCGGCACGACGATCAGCCCGTCGACGCGTCGCTCGCAGAACGCGAGAGCGAGCTCGCGCTCCCGGCCGGGGTCCTCGGCCGAGGACCCGGCGAAGACCATCGTCCCGTGCTCCCGGGCGACCTCCTCGACCGCGCGGGACAGGATCGAGTAGAACGGGTCGGCCACGTCCTCGAGCAGCAGCCCGACGGTGCCCGACCGTCCCTGCCGGAGATCGCGGGCGCTGGCGTTGCGCCGGAAGCCGAGCGCGGCGATCGACTCGAGCACTGCCGCGCGTAGGTCGTCGTTGACGTTCGACTCGCCGTTGACCACCCGCGAGACGGTCTTCAGGCTCACCCCGGCCGACGCCGCGACGTCCTTCATGGTCGGGCGGCGCTGCTGACGGGTCTGCTCGGACGAGGGTGATGCCACGTGCTCAGCGTAGACGTGGATCCGAGCGCGACAACGATGTCTCGAATCTTCCCGTGTGTCGGCACGAATCGCGAGGCATGCACACGGGGCACGCGTAAATCCTTTGGAAACGTCGTTGACAACGTTGTCATCTCACGGTTCCATCTGGGATGGCCCCCATGTGAAGGAGATCACACCGATGCATCGTTGGGACGTACCACGCAGAACGAGAGGCCGGGCCCGCCTGGCCGCGATGATCGCCGCGACGGCGGCGCTGATGGCCGCGATGAGCGGCACCGCACCAGCGCTCGCGACGCCGGAGGCCCCTGAGCCCTCGGCCCCGAAGAGCGACACCGCCGATCCCCAGCAGGCCGCCGAGGGTGGTGACTGGTCGACCTCCTTCGAGGAGGACGACCCGCAGCCCACCTGGGCCGACCTCGTCGACACCGACGACGACGGCAGTCCCCGCACCGCGGGCGTCACCGGACCGGACCCCTTCGGCATCCCCGGCGACATCTCCGAGCACATCACCGGCGTCACCGCCAGCGGAGAGAACTCGGGCTCGGGCGAGGGGGCCGCCGAGCTCGTCGACGGTGACATCAACACCAAGTGGCTCACCTTCGCGACCACCGGCTGGGTGCAGATCGAGCTCGACCAGCCCGTCAACGTCGTCAGGTACGCCCTCACCTCGGCCAACGACGCCGCCGAACGTGACCCCAAGAACTGGGTGATCCAGGGCTCCACCGACGGCCAGACCTGGACGACCGTCGACACCCGCACCGGCCAGTCCTGGAACGAGCGCTTCCAGACCCGTGAGTTCGAGATCGCCTCACCGCAGGCGTACTCCCACTACCGCATCGACATCTCCGCCAACCAGAGCGGCGGCATCATCCAGCTGGCCGAGTGGCAGCTCTCCGACGGCTCCGAGCCCCCGCCGCCGCTGAAGAACATGACCAGCCACCCCGACGACGGTCCGGCCTCGGCGTACGCCGCGAAGTCGAAGGTCGGCTTCACCGGCGTGCACGCCTTCGAGTACGCCGGCAAGATCACCGCCGACAAGGGCCACTCCTACAACCGCGTCTTCGACGTCGACATCCCGGTCGGCGACGAGACCGAGCTGTCCTACTTGGTCTTCCCGGAGTTCATCGAGGGCGACCTGAGCTACCCGAGCACCTACACGGCCGTCGACCTGGCCTTCACCGACGGTACCCTGCTCTCGGAGCTCGGCGCGCTCGATGAGCAGGGCTACGTACTGTCCCCGCAGGGCCAGGGCGAGTCGAAGTCGCTCTACACCAACCAGTGGAACAAGAAGACCTCCGTCATCGGCGAGGTCGCCGCGGGCAGGACGATCGACCGGATCCTGGTCGCCGTCGACGCCCCGAGCGGCCCGACGAAGTTCCGCGGCTGGTACGACGACATCGAGATCACCGCGTCCCCGGAGGAGCCGGAGGGGACCAGCCGCGTCGACTACGCCGTCACCACGCGTGGCACCCAGTCCAGCGGAAGCTTCTCGCGGGGCAACAACATCCCCGCGACCGCGGTCCCGCACGGCTTCAACTTCTGGGCGCCGATGACCAACGCCGGCTCGCTGTCCTGGTTCTACCGCTACCACCAGGACAACGACGCCCAGAACCGGACCAGCCTGCAGGCGCTGACGCTGAGCCATGAGACCAGCCCGTGGATGGGTGACCGGCAGACCTTCCAGGTGATGCCGTCGGCCGCCGAGGGCGTCCCCGACCCGGGCCGCAACGCGCGTGAGCTCACCTTCGAGCACGAGAACGAGACCGCCCGTCCTCACTACTACAAGGTCGGCTTCGACAACGGGCAGAGCGCCGAGATCGCACCGACCGACCATGCGGCCGTCTTCCGGTTCACCTACCCCGGCGACTCCGCGCGGCTGGTGTTCGACAACGTCAACAACGACGGCGGGCTGACCCTCGACCCGGCGGCCGGGACGCTGACCGGCTTCACCGATACCCGCAGTGGTCTGTCCAACGGCGCGACCCGGATGTACGTCTACGCGACCTTCGACCAGCCGGTCACCGGCGGCGGCAAGTACGCCACCGGCGAGCGCCCGAACGTCCAGGGCCATCTCGCGTTCGACGCCGGCGCGGACCGGACCGTGACGATGCGCATCGCCACGAGCCTGATCGGCATCGACCAGGCCAAGCGCAACCTCGAGCTCGAGGTCGGCGACGACTCCTTCGACACGGTCAAGGAGAAGGCGAAGGCGCTGTGGCAGGACAAGCTCGACGTGCTCGACATCCAGGGTGCGACCGAGGACCAGAAGACGACCGTCTACTCCAACCTCGCCCGGCTCTTCCTCTACCCGAACTCGGGCCACGAGAACACCGGCACCGAGGACGAGCCGGTCTGGAAGCACGCCGTGCAGTCCACCTCCGGTGACACCAACCCGCCGGGCACCACGCCCACCCACACCGGGGCAGACATCGTGGACGGCAAGGTCTATGTGAACAACGGCTTCTGGGACACCTACCGCACCACCTGGGCGGCCTACTCGCTCCTGGAGCCGAGCCAGGCGGCCGAGATGGTCAACGGCTTCGTGCAGCAGTACAAGGACAACGGCTGGATCTCGCGCTGGTCCTCGCCGGGCTACGCCAACCTGATGACCGGCACCAGCTCGGACGTCTCCTTCGCCGACGCGTACGTCAAGGGCGTCGAAGGCATCGACGCGGAGGCCGCCTACGCGGCCGCCGTGAAGAACGCCACCGTCCGGCCGCCGGGCTCCGCGACCAACTCCAACGTCGGCCGCAAGGGCATGCAGACCTCGGTCTTCCTCGGCTACACGCCCGCTGCCGTGAGCGAGGGCGTCTCCTGGGGGCTCGAGGGCTACATCAACGACTACGGCATCGGGAACATGGCCGCGAAGCTCGCCGAGCGTGACGGGATCTCCTCGGCCGAGCGCAAGCGGCTGCGGGAGGAGTCGGAGTACTTCCTCGGCCGGGCCCGCAACTACGTCAACACCTTCGACACCAAGGTGGGCTTCTTCCAGGGCCGCAACGCCGACGGCACGTTCAAGAAGTCGCCGGCCGACTACAACCCGCTGATCTGGGGCAGCGACCACGACTACACCGAGACCAACGGGTGGAACTTCGCGTTCCACACCCCGCAGGACGGCCAGGGCCTGGCCAACCTCTACGGCGGTCGCGGCGGGCTCGCGAAGAAGCTGGACACGTTCTTCGCGACCCCGGAGACGGGGGAGTACCCGGGCTCCTACGGCGGCATCATCCACGAGATCCGTGAGGCCCGTGACGTACGCATGGGGCAGTGGGGCTTCTCCAACCAGGTCAGCCACCACATCCCGTGGATGTACAGCTACACCGGGCAGCCCTGGAAGACGCAGGAGATCGTCCGCGAGACCCTGCGCCGGATGTACACCGGCTCCGAGATCGGGCAGGGCTACGCCGGCGACGAGGACAACGGCGAGATCTCGGCGTGGTACCTCTTCGCCGCCCTCGGTCTCTACCCGCTCCAGATGGGCAGCGAGAACCTCGTGCTCGGCTCGCCGCAGTTCACCAAGGCCACCCTCCACCTCGAGGGCGGCAAGGACCTGGTGATCAAGGCACCGAAGAACAGCAACGAGAACATCTACGTCCAGGGCGTCACGATCGACGGCAAGACCTGGGACAAGACGTACGTCTCCCACCAGGAGCTCGCCGACGGCGGCACCATCGAGTTCGACATGGGCTCGAAGCCGTCGCGCTGGGGCACCTCGCCCAGCGCCGTCCCGCCCTCGCTGACCACCGGCTCGGAGCCGGCCACGCCGATCGCCGACAAGTCAGGTGCGGGCAAGGGCACGGTCTCGGCCAGCGGCAACGACGGGGAGAGACTGGTGGACAACGACTCCGGGACGCAGACGACCGTGGCCGGCGACGGCTGGGTGGAGTACCGGTTCTCCGGGACCAAGGTGCCAGTGTCGTTCTACACCCTCACCAACGGCGCCGACGGCCGCTCGCCGAGCGGCTGGGTCGTGAAGGGGTCGAACGACGGCAGGGACTGGAAGGTGCTCGACCGGCGCTCGGGTGAGGAGTTCGCCTGGCAGCAGGCCACCCGGCCGTTCAAGCTCGAGTCGGAGTCGAGGTTCAACCGGATCCGGATCGAGTTCACCGGGACGTCCGGCGAGCCGATCACGCTCTCGGAGGTGGAGCTGTTGGGCTAGCCGACCTGGGCACGTCCACGTACCGCCAGCCTGTCGGTGCTCGCCGATAGGCTGGCGGACGTGCCCGATCCGCAGAGCTATCGCCCGAAAGCTGGGAGCATCCCGACCCAGCCCGGGGTCTACCGGTTCCGCGATCCCAAGGGGCGGGTGATCTACGTCGGCAAGGCGATCAACCTGCGTCAACGGCTCGCGAACTACTTCCAGCCGATCCCCAGTCTCCACCCGCGCACGGCCACGATGGTGACCACCGCGGCCAGCGTCGAGTGGACGACGGTCAACAACGACATCGAGGCGCTCCAGCTCGAGTACACCTGGATCAAGGAGTTCGACCCGCGGTTCAACGTCAAGTACCGCGACGACAAGTCCTACCCCTGGCTCGCGGTCACCGTCTCCGACGAGTTCCCGCGGGTCATGGTCGGTCGCGGGGCCAAGCGCAAGGGCACCCGCTACTTCGGCCCCTACGGGCACGCCTGGGCGATCCGCGAGACCGTCGACATCCTGCTGCGGGTCTTCCCGATGCGCTCGTGCAGCAACGGCGTCTTCAAGCGCTCGCAGCAGATCGGCCGTCCCTGCCTGCTCGGCTACATCGACAAGTGCACCGCCCCGTGCGTCGGCAACATCTCCGCCGAGGAGCACCGCGAGATCGTCGACGACTTCTGCGATTTCATGGCCGGCCACACCACGACCTTCACCAAGCGGATCGAGAAGGAGATGTACGCCGCGTCCGAGGCCCTCGACTTCGAGAAGGCCGCGCGGCTGCGTGACGACCTCGCCGCGATGCAGCGTGCCCTGGAGAAGCAGGCGGTGGTGCTCGGCGACGGTGCCGACGCCGACGTGATCGCCCTGGCCGAGGACCCGCTCGAGGTCGGCGTGCAGATCTTCTACGTACGCGGCGGCCGCATCAAGGGCCAGCGCGGCTGGGTGGCGGACCGGATGGATGACGCCGACACCGCCGGTCTGGTCGAGCACTTCCTGCTCCAGCTCTACGCCGGCGAGGACGCGGAGGCGATCCCGCGCGAGATCCTCGTCCCGGCGCTCCCGCCCGACCATGAGACCTTCGAGGATCTGCTCTCGGACGTTCGGAAGGCGAAGGTCAGGATCCGGGTCCCGCAGCGCGGCGACAAGAAGACGCTCCAGGAGACCGTCGCCAACAACGCCAAGCAGGCCCTCGCGCTCCACAAGACCAAGCGCGCCAGCGACCTCACCACCCGCAACCGGGCACTCGAGGAGATCCAGGAGGCGCTCGAGCTCGACGAGGTGCCGCTGCGGATCGAGTGCTACGACATCTCCCACCTGCAGGGCACCGAGATCGTGGCCAGCATGGTGGTCTTCGAGGACGGCCTGGCCCGCAAGTCGGAATACCGGCGGTTCATCATCAAGGGCCAGGACGGCTCCGACGACGTCAAGGCGATGCACGAGGTGATCACCCGGCGGTTCAAGCGGCTCCTCGACGAGCAGTCGACATCGATCGTCTCCACGGAAGTCGAGGGGGCCAGCGGTCCGATGCTGGTCGACCCGGAGACCGGCCGGCCTCGCAAGTTCGCCTACGCCCCCGGCCTGGTCGTCGTCGACGGCGGCGCTCCCCAGGTGGCGGCCGCGCAGCGGGCCCTGGCCGAGCTCGGCATCGACGACATCCCGGTCGTCGGCCTGGCCAAGCGCCTCGAGGAGGTCTGGGTCCCCGACGAGGAGGACCCGGTGATCCTGCCGCGCAGCTCCGAGGGTCTCTACCTGCTGCAGCGGGTCCGCGACGAGGCACACCGGTTCGCCATCACCCACCATCGCGGGCGTCGGTCGAAGTCCATGGTGGAGAGCCTGCTCGACGACGTACCCGGCCTCGGCGAGGTGCGCCGCAAGACGCTGATGAAGCACTTCGGCTCGCTCAAGAAGCTCAAGGCGGCGACCGTCGAGGAGATCGCTCAGGTGCCCGGCATCGGCCCCGGCACCGCGACAGCGATCAAGACCGCTGTGGAGCAGAGCGCGAAGAATGGCAAGGTTGGGGCCATCAACGTCACCACCGGCGAGATCATCGAGGAGTAGGTCATGCACAAGGGGGAGGTCGTCGTCATCACCGGCATGACCGGTGCCGGGCGGAGCACCGCCGCCAAGGAGTTGGAGGACCTCGGCTACTACGTCGTCGACAACCTGCCGCCGAGCCTGCTCCCGCAGGTGGTCGAGCGGGTCGACGCGGCCCGCGGCCCGGAGCAGCCGGTGGCCGTCGTGACCGACGTACGTTCGGGGTCCTTCTTCGCCGAGCTCGAGGAGATCGTGGCGAAGGGAGCCACCGGGCGGCGTACGACGCTGGTCTTCCTCGACGCCGCCGACGACACGCTGGTACGCCGTCAGGAGGCCGCGCGGCGGCCGCACCCGATGCAGCGGGGCAACGAGCGGCTGCTGGACGCGCTCGAGCGGGAGCGGGTCGTGCTGGCCAACCTGCGTGGCGCCGCCGACCTCGTCATCGACACGACCCAGCTCAACGTGCACCAGCTCACCGCGCGGATCGCGGAGGCGTTCGGCACTCCTGAGCGCACCACCCTGAAGGTGTCGGTGGTGAGCTTCGGGTTCAAGTACGGGATCCCGGTCGACGCCGACTTCATGGCCGACATGCGTTTCCTGCCCAACCCGCACTGGGTGCCGGAGCTGAAGGACGGCAACGGACGTGACAACCCCGACGTCGCCGCCTACGTCTACTCGCGCCCTGGTGCGGAGGAGTTCCTGAGCGGGTATGTTCCGGTGCTCATCGGAGTGACCAAGGGCTACCTCCACGAAGGAAAGAGGTTCATGCGCGTGGCGATCGGGTGCACGGGCGGCAAGCACCGCAGCGTGGCGATGGCGGAGGAGATCTCCAGGCGGCTGCGAGATGCCGGCCTGGATGCGAAGGCGATCCACCGAGACCTCGGGCGGGAGTGAGAGTGGCCGGGGCCGACCGACCCGGGGCAGATGCCCAGGCCGTCGTCGCCCTGGGGGGAGGGCACGGACTGCATGCGTCGTTGAGCGCGCTGCGGCTGCTGGTCGACGACCTGACCGTCGACCAGCTCACCGCGATCGTGACGGTCGCCGACAACGGCGGCTCCAGCGGCCGGCTCCGACGGGAGTTCGGCGTGCTCCCGCCGGGCGACCTGCGGATGGCGCTCGCCGCGCTGTGCGGCGCGGACCGCTGGGACGACACCTGGGCGCAGGTGCTGCAGCACCGCTTCGCCGGCGAAGGCGAGATGCGCGGCCATAACCTCGGCAACCTGCTGATCGTGGGCCTGTGGGAGCAGCTCGGCGACCACGTCGAGGCTCTCGACTGGGTCGGCCGCCTGCTGGGCGCCAAGGGACGAGTCCTGCCGATGGCGCTGGTGCCGATGGACATCGTCGCCGAGGTCAGCGGGCTGGTCCCGGGCGATCCGGAGGCCAGGCTGGAGATCAGCGGGCAGGTCGAGGTCGCCACCACCGACGGACGGATCGAGTCGATCCAGCTGGTCCCCGACAACCCACCGGCCGCCCCCGACGCCGTCAAGGCGATCTGCGACGCCGAGTGGGTGTTCCTGGGCCCCGGCTCCTGGTTCACCTCCGTCCTGCCGCACCTCATGGTCCGCGCCCTGCGCGAGGCCCTGGTCGCGACCTCCGCGAAGATCGTCGTCGTGCTCAACCTCGGCGAGCAGCCGGGGGAGACGACAGGCTTCGGCCCCGCCGAGCACCTCTCGGTCCTCCTCGACCACGCTCCGGATCTCCGCATCCACACCGTCCTCGTCGACTCCTCACTCGACGGTCTCGATGACCTGTCGCGGGTGGCCGAGACGTGTGGTGCGCAGGTCGAGGTCGCCGACGTCGCCGTCGGCGACGGGACTCCTCGCCACGACCCGGAGCGGCTTGCCGCTGCGTACGCAAGGGTGATCGGGGCGGGCTGAGTCGGCCTGCGTGTGGCGTGCTCCTCGAAAGTGGTCGATCTGTGCCTTCACGGCGCCCCGCCGAGAGCCCCCGGGATCGACCACGTTTCACGCCAGCTCGACGGATCTCTGTCGCTTGTGGCGGGCGATGTCGCGGGCGCAGAGGACCAGCACGATGATCCCGAGCACGCAGCTGATAGCTCCATCCAGCTGGTATCCCCAGTCGGGTACGCCGCGTTGGGTTTCGATCGGGGGCGCACCGTGGCGGATACGTTGGACGCCGGTCAGGAGGATCCAGAGCCCGACGATCGGATAGATCACGAGGTTCGCACGCCACAAGAGGATCTCTTGCGTACGCCACCAGCGGATGATCATCCAGATCATCAGACCAAGCAGAACGACTTGGATACCCACGCTGCTCAATCGAGACGAGATGCTGTCGCTCCACTCCGGGGTCATCGCAGCGCCGAACGGGCCGGGATGGCAACAAAGGCCGAGTGCGACGAGCCCCCCGAGGTTCGGGGCGTCGTCAGCAGGGGAATCTTCGGTAGCGGGCATCGCGCGGACGCTATCCCACTGCTGTCCCGCACGTGATCGCAATGGCGAGTCTCGGCATCGAGATTTATCGACCGCACGTCATGGGTTGATGGCTAGGCCGTCCCATCCACCGCAAGCCTCGCTCTGGCCCCCACACAGAGTGCTCTGACGTGGAACCGATTCGAGGGTCGTTGACATCAATGAAAGACTCTCCGGCATGGCGATGACGGGACAGGTGAAGGCCGAGCTGGCCTCCACTCAGATCACCAAGACATGCTGCCGGAAGGCAGAGGTTGCCTCGACGTTGAGGTTCGCTGGGGGGATCCACATCGTGGCAGGCAGGATCGTGGTCGAGGCTGAGCTCGACACCGGTCTGGCCGCCAGGAGATTGAAGCGAGACATCGCCGACGTCTTCGGTCACGAGGCAGAGGTGGCTCTCATCCAGGCGAGCGGACTCCGTAAGGGCAGCCGCTACATCGTGCGCGTGGTCAAGGACGGTGAGGCGCTCGCGCGTCAGACCGGCCTTCTCGACCAGCGTGGCCGGCCGGTGCGGGGTCTTCCGCCTGCCGTCGTCTCGGGCGGAGCCTGCGACGCGGTGGCCGCCTGGCGCGGTGCCTTCCTGGCCCACGGCTCGCTCACCGAGCCGGGCCGCTCCTCCTCGATGGAGGTGACCTGCCCGGGCTCGGAGTCGGCCCTCGCCCTCGTCGGCGTCGCCCGTCGTATCGGCATCTCGGCGAAGCCGAGGGAGGTACGCGGCGTGGACCGTGTCGTCATCCGCGACGGGGACGCGATCGGCCAGCTGCTGACCCGCCTGGGCGCGCACGAGTCGCTGATGGCCTGGGAGGAGCGCCGGATGCGCCGGGAGGTCCGCGCCACCGCCAACCGGCTCGCCAACTTCGACGACGCCAACCTGCGCCGCTCGGCCCGTGCGGCCGTCGCCGCCGGTGCCCGCGTCGAGCGCGCCCTGGAGATCCTCGGCGAGGACATCCCCGACCACCTGCGCCAGGCCGGCAAGCTCCGTCTCGAGCACAAGCAGGCCTCGCTCGAGGAGCTCGGACAGCTCCACGACCCGGTGCTGACCAAGGACGCGATCGCCGGCCGCATCCGCCGCCTGCTGGCCATGGCCGACAAGCGGGCCGAGGAGCTCGGCATCCCCGACACGGAGGCGTCGCTGACCGCGGAGATGCTCGCCGAGGACGCCTGAGAGCAGCATCCACGACCTGAAGACCGGCCCGAGTCCCTCGACTGATCGAGGGGCTCGGGCCGTTTGCTACTCGTCCGTCTTTTGGAACGATCCAACCCAGTCTCCCGCTGTTCAGAGGCGCTGGGTAGTGTCGGCGTCAGCGGGTGATCCCGCGCACAATCTTTTCGACGCGAACCAGGAGTCCACGTGACAGTTCGAGTAGGCATCAACGGATTCGGCCGGATCGGCCGCAACTTCTTCCGCGCGGTGCGCGCCTCCGACCTCGACATCGAGATCGTCGGGGTGAACGACCTCAGCGACAACACGACCCTCGCGACGCTGCTGAAGTTCGACTCGATCCTCGGCCCGCTCGGCGCCGACGTGTCCGCCACCGAGGACGCGATCGTCGTCGACGGCAAGGAGATCAAGGCGTACGCAGAGCGCGACCCGGCCAACATCCCCTGGAAGGACCTCGACGTCGACGTCGTGATCGAGTCGACCGGGTTCTTCACCGACGCGACCAAGGCACGCGCCCACATCGACTCCGGCGGGGCGAAGAAGGTGATCATCTCCGCGCCGGCCAAGAACGAGGACGCCACCATCGTGATGGGCGTCAACGAGTCGGTCTACGACCCCGAGGCCCACACGGTGATCTCCAACGCCTCCTGCACGACCAACTGCCTCGCGCCGCTGGCGAAGGCGCTCAACGACGGCGTCGGCATCAACCAGGGCCTGATGACCACGGTCCACGCCTACACCGCCGACCAGAACCTTCAGGACAACATCCACAAGGACATGCGCCGCGCCCGCGCGGCCGCCCTCAACGTCGTGCCCACCTCGACCGGCGCCGCCAAGGCGATCGGTCTGGTGCTGCCGGAGCTGAAGGGCAAGCTCGACGGCTACGCCCTGCGGGTGCCGGTGCCGACCGGCTCGATCGTCGACCTCTCCTTCGAGGCCTCGCGCGAGACCTCGGTCGAGGAGATCAACTCGATCATGGAGAAGGCCGCGGACGGGAAGTACCTCGTCTACTCGACCGACCCGATCGTCTCCTCCGACATCGTCACCAACCCGGCGTCCTCGATCTTCGACGCCCCGCTGACCAAGGTGATCGGCAACCAGGTCAAGGTGGCAGCGTGGTACGACAACGAGTGGGGCTACTCCAACCGGCTCGGTGACCTGGTGGCGTACGTTGGCGCGAGCCTGTGACCCAACGACCTGCCTCACAGGTTAGGGTCTAGCCCGTTATGTCTCTGAATCTCACGCAGCTCATCGAGCAGGGTGTCGCGGGCAAGCGAGTTCTCGTGCGCTCCGACCTCAACGTCCCGTTGGAAGGCACGACGATCACCGACGACGGTCGCATCCGTGCCTCGGTGCCCACGATCAAGGCGCTGGCCGACGCCGGCGCCAAGGTCGTGGTGGTCGCCCACCTCGGTCGGCCGAAGGGAGAGCCGGACCCGGCCTACTCGCTGGCACCCGTGGCGACCCGCCTCGGTGAGCTGCTCGGTGCCGAGGTCGCCTTCGCGACCGACACCGTCGGCGACTCCGCCAGCTCGGTCGTCGGCGGGCTCGCCGACGGCCAGGTCGCGCTGCTGGAGAACGTACGCTTCAACGCCGGTGAGACGAGCAAGGACGACATCGAGCGCGCCACCTTCGCCGCCGAGCTCGCCGCCCTGGCCGACGCCTTCGTCTCCGACGGCTTCGGCGTGGTCCACCGCAAGCAGGCCTCCGTCTACGACGTCGCCAAGCTGCTCCCGAGCGCGCAGGGCGGCCTGGTGGCCACCGAGATCGAGGTCCTCAAGCGGCTCACCGAGACCCCCGAGCGCCCCTACGTGGTCGTCCTCGGCGGCTCGAAGGTCTCCGACAAGCTCGGCGTGATCGACAACCTGCTCGGCAAGGCGGACAAGCTGCTCATCGGGGGCGGCATGGTCTTCACCTTCCTCAAGGCCCAGGGCTACGAGGTCGGCCAGTCGCTGCTCGAGGAGGACCAGATCCTCACCGTGCTCGGCTACCTGGAGCGCGCCGAGGAGATCGGCGTAGAGATCCTGCTGCCGACCGACGTCGTGGTCGCCGACTCCTTCGGTGACGAGGCCTCCGCCCGTGTGGTCGCGGCCAACGCGATCCCGGCCGACTCGCTCGGGCTCGACATCGGCCCGGAGTCGGCCCAGGCCTATGCCGCCGCGCTCGAGGGCGCCAAGACGGTCTTCTGGAACGGCCCGATGGGCGTCTTCGAGCAGGCTGCCTTCGCCGAGGGCACCCGCGCGGTCGCCCAGGCGCTCACCACGATCGACGGCCTCTCGGTCGTCGGTGGTGGCGACTCCGCCGCGGCGATCCGCCAGCTCGGCTTCGCCGATGACCAGTTCGGTCACATCTCGACCGGCGGCGGCGCCTCGCTCGAATACCTGGAGGGCAAGACCCTTCCGGGCGTCGCCGTGCTGGACGAGGCGACCGTGGTCGGAGGACTGGGCTGATGGCGGCCAAGAAGCCGGCCACGGGCCGCACCCCGCTCATCGCCGGCAACTGGAAGATGAACCTCAACCACCAAGAAGCGGTGGTCCTGGTCCAGAAGCTCGCCTGGACGCTCTCCGACAAGCGCCACGACTTCGCCGCCGTGGAGGTGGCGGTCTTCCCGCCGTTCACCGACATCCGTTCGGTGCAGACGCTGGTCGACGGCGACAAGATGCGGATCACCTACGGTGCCCAGAACGTCTCCACCCAGGAGTCCGGCGCCTACACCGGCGAGGTCTCGGCCGCGATGCTGGCCAAGCTCGGCTGCTCCTACGTGATCGTGGGTCACTCCGAGCGTCGTGAGCACTACGGCGAGACCGACGAGATCGTCGCGCTCAAGGCCAAGATCGCGCTCAAGCACAACATGGTCCCGATCGTCTGCGTCGGCGAGGGCCTCGAGGTCCGCCAGGCCGGCAACCACCTCGACCACTGCACCGCCCAGGTCGAGGGTTCGCTGGCCGGGCTCACCGACGCCGAGGTCGGCCAGGTCGTGATCGCCTACGAGCCGGTCTGGGCGATCGGCACGGGGGAGACGGCCACCGCGCAGGACGCTCAGGAGGTCTGTGCGGGCATTCGGGACCAGCTCGAGAAGAGCTACGGCGCGGAGATCGCCGATGGCGTACGCATCCTCTACGGCGGCTCGGTGAAGCCCAACAACGTGGCCGCGCTGATGCAGGAGGCCGACGTCGACGGGGCGCTGGTCGGCGGGGCGAGTCTCTCGGTCGAGGACTTCGCAGCCATCTCGCGCTACTACGACCTGCCGCTCCTCTAGGCCAGTGCTGTAGGTTTCGGGCTCTCCAGATAGGATTTCAGACGTGGAACTTCTCTTCACCATCATCCTGGTCATCGCGAGTGCGCTGATGATCCTGCTCGTGCTGCTTCACAAGGGCCGCGGTGGCGGACTCTCCGACATGTTCGGTGGCGGTGTCTCGAGCTCGCTGGGTGGATCCTCAGTCGTCGAGCGCAACCTCGACCGGCTCACCATCGGCATCGGTGTCATCTGGTTCGCCTGTGTGATCGCGCTCGGCCTGCTGATGGCCTACTGAAACATTCCCCTTCAGCGCACGCGCGATAGCGTCTAAACTCATCGACGCTGGACGGAGATTTTGCCGTCCGATTCCCCCAAAGTGGCCTCTCGGGGCTGCGAACTTTAAGTTGAGAGAGGACACCGCAGCACCATGGCAGGTGGAGGGAACGCGATTCGGGGCTCCCGAGTCGGTGCTGGGCCGATGGGTGAGGCGGAGCGCGGCGAGGCAGCGCCGCGGAAGGCCGTCACCTACTTCTGCACCAACGCACATCGCTCGGTCATCACCTTCGCCGTCGAGGCGACGCCACCGGACTCCTGGGACTGCCCCAAGTGTGGGCTCCCAGCCGGTCTGGACGAGGAGAACGCGCCCCCGGCGCCGAAGATCGAGCCTTACAAGACCCACCTCGCCTACGTGAAGGAGCGCCGCTCCGACGCCGAGGCCGAGGACATCCTGGAGGAGGCAATCGCTCTCCTCCGCTCCCGCCGCAAATCCGGCGAGATCATCTTCTGAACCCCCGCCGAGTCGGCGCATCTGCTCCAAGCAGAGGCGCCGACTCGGCGCATTTGTCCCGCCCGTGGAGCACGAGTCGGCTCGTCAGTCCCGTGTGAAGCGAACGAGTCGGCGCAACTGTCCCGTTCAGCTCGCCAGCCGTCCACCGCGCCGCCGGAGCGCCCGATGGTGCAGTTGCCGGATGCGTACGTCTGCGGTGCCGGTCCGCGTGAAGATATCGCTCTTCGTGAACGCCTCGACCAGCCAGCCTTCTCGGCGCACCTCCAAGCGCCGTTCTCGGTCACGTGCCTGCTGGTCGGGGGAGGAGTGCCATTCCGCGCCGTCGTACTCGACGGCGGCGAGAAGGTCCTCGTTGGCCAGATCGAGACGGGCGACGAACTCTCCGGTCACGGTGGAGACCTCGACCTGCGGGGTCATGGGAAACCGGGCTTGATGGCAGTGCAGGCCCAGCACCGCTTCGGGCGGTGACTCGAACCGCCCGTCCGCCAGCGGGCCGATTGCGCGAAGTGTGGTGACCCATCGCTGACCGCGGAACTGCTCGATCCCTTCGATGAACTCCTCAGGCTCGTACGCCCCGAGGCGGTGCATCATCGAGACTCCGGCGATCGCCTCATCAGGCCAGCGGACGCGACCGAGATCCCAGGCCGTACGCAGCGCGGTCGTGACCCTCAGGCCGCCGATCTCCTCGGTCTCGCTGTCCGCCACGTCGCGTTCCCCGCTGCTGGCGATGTGGTTGCGAAGGCGGCCGCGGCCGGACGGGCGGAAGAACGAGAGTGGTCGAAGGCTGATGTGTTCGCCGGGGGCGAGGATCATCTCGGCTCCGAGGAGCCAGCCGGCATGTCGGTCGACGACGATGCAGTCGGCGGGTGCGACCAGTCTCAAGCATGCAGCGCGGACGGTGAGGGAGTCGCCCGCCTCGGTGGCCAGATACACACCCTTGATGGGGCGACGTACAAGGCCCGTCTCGAGCAGCGTGCCGAGACGCCTCCGCGAGATCCCGGCTTCGCGGGCCATCGTGAAGGTGAATGGCTCGGTCGCCGGCAGCGGGAAGGTGCTTCCGAGGCTTCCGGTGAACAGCATCTCGTCGATGTCCATGCCCCAGAGTCTGGGAGCAGTCCCCGGATCCCGCCAGCGGTCCTCGGCGGCCTGTGGAAAAGCCTGTGGACAGTATGGGGCTGACGCGCCGGCTCGGGGCGTTCGAGCGGGGCTGACGCGCCGGGTCGGCGCCTCTGCGTGGGACAGATGCGCCGACTCGGCGGGGAGGGTCAGCAGGTGGCGCCGAAGATGGACTCGGCGTACTCCGGGTGGTCGATGAAGGGGTTTCGGTTGCGCTGGTAGGTCGAGTAGATGGTGTTGTTGCGGGTGCGCTCGGCCGCGGTGACGGGGTCGGCGGTGTGCCAGCTGAGCAGTACGCAGACCTTGCCGAGGTAGTTGGTCGAGCCGTTGATGGAGTTGTTGACCTCCAGGTCGGCGAAGCCGTCGTCGCCGTTGTAGCGCACGGCCATGTAGAGGATGCCGCGGGCGAGGTCGCCCTTGACGCTGTCGCGTGGCTCGAAGGAGTCGGAGTCGGTCCAGCAGTCGCTGCACTCCGAGACTGCCGAGCCGCCCAGGTCGAAGTCCTTGCTGCCACGGGTGGAGTTGACGGTGACGTCCTCGGGACGCAGGTGGTGTACGTCGGTGCCGGGGCCGTTGCTGGTGCCGAAGTCCCCGTGGCTCTGCGGCCAGGTGTGCTCGCGGTTCCAGTTGTTGGCGTCTCCGCCGTTGTTGGTCTTCGGTGTGGAGACCCCGGAGTAGAACTCGATGACGTTCGCGGAGTTGTTCGGGTCCTGGTCGAGGACCTTCAGTGCCTCCCAGACCGCGCTGTAGGACAGCGTGGTGTGGCCGTCGATGATGTTGTGCAGCGCCGACTTAAGCGCCGAGCCGGACAGGCCGGCGGCCGAGTCGTAGTAGCCCGCCGGGATGTTCGGGTCCGCGGTCGGGGTGGCCGTCGGGGTCGGAGTCGGGGTCGGCGTGGAGCCCGCGAACGCGAAGGAGGTGGCGTTCTTGTGGCCGGGATGGGAGAAGTACGCCGTCAGGGTGCCGGTCACGTCGATCTGACGCCCCTTGAGACCCGGGTTGGACCGGAGGCCCCATGCGCTGCGGAACGCCTCGGGGATCTGCACGTAGAGCATCTTGGACGTGCTGGTCTCCGAGGCCGAGTCAGCGATCGCGAGAGCGTAGTCGCTGGGGTAGTTGCTGGTCACGACCGTGCTGGTCGCTGTGGGCTGGCCGACGATGTAGCCGCGTACGGTGGCCGTCGAGCCGTTCTGGGTGGCGATCGCCGTGGTGACGTTGATCGTGGCCGCCTGGGCCGGGGCGGTCGTGATCACGACCGCCATGAAGCTCGCCAGGGCGAGGGCAACGAGGCTGGCCAGGGTCAGGCCGAGCCGCCGAGAGGCGCTGAGGGACATGTTCGGATGGTGGCAGTCGGCAGGTGCCCGCGGAACCCGCTGCGGGAAAGATTTACCTGCAGTTAGCAACCTGGGTAACGGAGTTCCCGAGACATTTGCGCCGACTCGGCGCTCCTGGGTGGGACAGTCGCGCCGAGTCGGGAGGGGGTCAGAGCTTGGACGCGGCCGCTCGGTCCAGGAACCAGGTCGTCTCGGTGGTGCCGGTGACGCCGGTGGCGGGGATCTCGGTGATCGGAGCGCCGGCATGTGCCTTGGCCACCGCTTCGGCCTTGCCCTCGCCGCTGACCAGGAACCAGACGGTCGTGGACCGGCGCAGCGCCTCGAAGGTGAAGGTGATCCGCTCGGGCGGGGGCTTGGGGGAGCCGGTGACGCCGACGGCGATCGCGTCCTTCGCCTCGAGCTGCGGGAAGCCGGGGAAGAGGGAGGCGATGTGACCGTCGGGGCCGACGCCGAGCATCAGGATGTCGAAGCCGCCGGAGCCGTGGCTGCGTACGTCCTCGGAGAACCGTGCCGCGGCCTCGTCGACGCTCAGGCCGGAGTCGGTGGCGGGCATCTCGTGGATGCGGTGGTCCGGGACGCCGACCTCGGTCAGGAAGGCGGCGCGGGCCTGACCGGCGTTGCGGTCGGGGGAGTCGGCGGCGACGTAGCGCTCGTCGCCGAAGAAGAACTCGACCGCGCCCCAGTCGACACCCGACTCGGGTGCGAGGCGGGCGATCTCGCGGTGGATCGCCTCGGCGATCGTGCCACCGGTGAGGCCGATGGTGGGAACGTCGCCGGCCGCCTGCAGGTCGGCGAGGCGGCTGAGGAACTCTCCGGCGACCGCCGAGGCCAGGGCCTCAGCGCTGTCGTGGACCTCGATGAGTGACTCGGGATGACCGTCGCTGGTCACGTGCGCTTCTCTCTGTAGTAGGCGATGAGGGATTGGGTGGAGGTGTCCTGCTGCCTGGCGGTGTCCGCGTCACCGGAGACCGCCGGGCTGATCTGGACGGCGAGCTGCTTGCCGAGCTCGACGCCCCACTGGTCAAAGGAGTCGATGCCCCACACCACGCCCTGGGTGAAGGTGATGTGCTCGTAGAGGGCGATCAGCTGGCCCAGTACGCCGGGGGTCAGCGCGGGCGCCATGATCGAGGTGGTCGGCCGGTTGCCGGAGAAGACCCGCGCGTTGACGATGTTCTCCGCGGTGCCCTCGGCGCGCACCTGCTCGGCGGTCTTGCCGAAGGCGAGCGCCTGGGTCTGGGCGAAGAAGTTGGCCAGGAACAGCTCGTGCACGTCGATGTCGCCGTCCGCGAGCGGATAGGCCGGGTTGGCGAAGGCGATGAAGTCGGCCGGGATCACCCGGGTGCCCTGGTGGATCAGCTGGTAGAACGCGTGCTGTCCGTTGGTGCCGGGCTCGCCCCAGAACACCTCGCCGGTGTCGGTGGTGACCGCGGTGCCGTCCCAGCGCACCGACTTGCCGTTGGACTCCATCGTCAGCTGCTGAAGGTACGCAGGGAACCGGTGCAGCAGCTGGGAGTAGGGCAGCACGGCATGGGTCTGAGCGTCGAGGAAGTTGACGTACCAGACGTTCAGGAGACCCATCAGCGCCGGCACGTTCTGCGCGAGCGGCGTCTTCGCGAAGTGCTCGTCGATCGCGTGGAACCCGCCGAGGAACTCGGCGAAACCCTCCGGCCCGATGGCGATCGCCAGGGAGGTGCCGATCGCGGAGTCGACCGAGTAGCGGCCGCCGACCCAGTCCCAGAAGCCGAAGGCGTTCTCCGGGTCGATCCCGAAGGCCGCGACCTTGTCCAGCGCCGTGGAGACGGCCACGAAGTGCTTCGCGACGGCCTCGGCGGCGTCCACGTCGTCACCGAGCGAGTCGAGCAGCCAGGTGCGGGCGAGGCGGGCGTTGGTCAGCGTCTCCAGCGTCGAGAAGGTCTTCGAGGAGACGACGAACAGCGTGGTGGCGGGGTCGAGCCCCTTCAGCTTCTGGCCGGCGTCGGTGGGATCGATGTTGGAGATGAACCGGCACTCGATCTCCGGGTGACGGAACGGCTCGAGCGCTTCGTACGCCATCACCGGGCCGAGGTCGGAGCCGCCGATGCCGATGTTGACCACGGTGCGGATCCGCTCACCGGTGACGCCCTTCCACTCACCGGAGCGGACCCGGTCGGCGAAGGCGTACATCTTCGCCAGGGTCTCGTGGACGGCGGGCACGACGTCGGTGCCGTCGACCTCGAGGGAGGCGTCGGCGGGAAGGCGCAGGGCGGTGTGGAGCACCGCCCGGTCCTCGGTGACGTTGATGTGCTCGCCCGCGAGCATCGCGTCCCTCCGTGCCTCCAGGCCGACCTGCTCGGCGAGCGCCAGCAGAGCGGCCAGGAGGTCGTCGGTGAGGAGGTTCTTGGAGAGGTCGACATGGAGGTCGGCCGCTTGATAAGTGAAGCGTGAGGCCCGGCCGGGATCATCGGCGAACCACGAGCGCAGGTCAGGTGTGATACCGGCTCGCAGCTCGGTGAGTGCCTTCCAGGCGTCCGTCGTCGTCGCGTCGACCGGGCCGCCCACTACTTGACCGCCTCGATCTGTCCCTGCACGGTGTCGACGAGCTCGGTCCAGGAGACCTTGAACTTGTCCACGCCCTCGGTCTCCAGCACCAGGAAGACGTCATCGAGGTCGACTCCGACCGAGCGCAGCGACTCGAAGACGGTGGCCGCCTCGGCGCCCTTGCCGGTGACGACATCGCCCCTGACCTCGCCGTGGTCGGCGAAGGCTTCCATGGTCTTCTCCGGCATGGTGTTGACCGTGTCGGCGACGACCAGGTCGGTGACGTAGAGGGTGTCGGGGTAGGCCGGGTTCTTGACCCCGGTCGAGGCCCACAGGGGGCGCTGGGCGTTGGCGCCCGCAGCGGCCAGGGCGGTCCAGCGCTCGCTGGCGTGGACCTCCTCGAAGGCGGCGTAGGCGGCGATCGCGTTGGCGACCGCGGCCATGCCGAGCAGCGCGCTGGCCTCGGGGGTGCCGATCGCCTCGAGCCGCTTGTCGATCTCGGTGTCGACGCGGGAGACGAAGAACGATGCCACGCTGCGGATCGTGGACAGGTCCTTGCCGGCCGCCTTGGCCTGCTCCAGACCGGTCAGGTAGGCGTCCATCACGGCCCGGTAGCGCTCGACCGAGAAGATCAGGGTCACGTTGACCGAGATGCCCTCGGCGATCGCGGCGGTGATCGCCGGGAGCCCCTCCAGGGTCGCCGGGATCTTGATCAGCGCGTTGGGGCGGTCGACCGCGGCCCACAGCGCCTTCGCGGAGGCGATGGTCGCCTCGGTGTCGTTGGCCAGGGTGGGCTCGACCTCGATGGAGACCCGGCCGTCGTCCTTGGTGGACTCGGCGACCGGCGCGAGGATGTCGCAGGCGTTGCGTACGTCCTCGGTGGTGAGGCCGAAGATGACCTCGTCGACGTTCTTGCCGTCGGCCACCAGCGAGCGCAGCTGCTCGTCGTAGCGCTCACCCTTGGCGATCGCGGCCGCGAAGATGGTCGGGTTGGTGGTCACGCCGACGACGGACTTCTCCTTGACGAGTTCGGCGAGGTTGCCGGTCTCGATCCGCTCGCGGGAGAGGTCGTCGAGCCAGATGGATACGCCGGCCTCGGCCAGCGCCTTGAGACGGTCAGACATATTTCATGCTCCCTTGTTGATGGCGGCGAGGCTCTCCTTGGCGGCCGTGACGACCGCCTCGGGGGTGAAGCCGTACTCCTTGAACAGCAGCGCACCGGACGCCGAGGCGCCGAAGTGCTCGAGCGAGACGATCCGGCCGGCGTCGCCGACGTACTCCCGCCAGCCCTGCTTCACGCCGGCCTCGACGCTGACGCGCGCCTTGACGTTGGGCGGGATCACCGAGTCGCGGTAGTCCTGCTCCTGGGCCTCGAACCACTCCAGGCAGGGCAGCGAGACGACGCGGGCACCGATTCCTTCCTTCGCCAGCTCCTCACGGGCGGCGACGGCGTACTGCACCTCGGAGCCGGTGCCGAGCAGGACGACGTCGACGGTGCCGGTGGGGGAGTCGAGGAGTACGTAGCCACCCTTGGCCACACCCTCGGTGGTCGCGTAGCCGTCCTTGCCGCGGGGGAAGGTCGGCAGCGCCTGACGGGTCAGGATGAGCGCCGAAGGGCGGTCGTGGTGCTTGAGCACCTCGAGCCAGGCGGCGGCGGTCTCGTTGGCGTCTGCGGGACGGACCACGTCGAGGCCCGGGATCGCCCGGACCGCGGCGAGGTGCTCGACCGGCTGGTGAGTCGGGCCGTCCTCGCCCAGACCGACGGAGTCGTGGGTCCAGACGTGGATCACCGGCAGCTTGGACAGCGCCCCGACGCGTACGGCACCGCGCATGTAGTCGGAGAACTGGAAGAACGTGCCGCCGAAGGCCTTGGTGGGCGAGTGGGCCACGATGCCGTTGAGGATCGCGCCCATGGCGTGCTCGCGGATGCCGAAGTGGAGCACGCGGCCGGCGTAGGGGTCGCCCTTCCACTCGTGGGTGGAGCGGTCCTCGGGGACGAAGCTGGGCGCACCGGAGATGGTGGTGTTGTTGGAGCCGGCGAGGTCGGCCGAGCCGCCCCACAGCTCGGGCAGCACCGGCGCCAGCGCGTTGATCACCTTGCCGGAGGCGGCACGGGTGGCGATGCCCTTGGCGTCGGCCTCGAAGAACGGCAGCGCGTCGGCGATGTCGGCGGGAAGCTCGCCGGCCTGCATCCGCTCGAGCAGCTTGGCGCCCTCCGGGTTGGCCTCGGCCCAGGCGGCCTCCTCGGCGCGCCAGGCCTGCTCGGCCTTCTCGCCGCGCTCGATGAGCTTGCGGGTGTGGGCGAGCACCTCGGGGTCGACGTCGAAGGACTTCGCCGGGTCGAAGCCCAGGATCTCCTTGGTCGCGGCGACCTCCTCGGCGCCGAGCGCCGAACCGTGGGCCGCCTCGGTGTTCTGCGCGTTCGGGGCGGGCCAGGCGATGACCGTGCGCAGCACGATCAGCGAAGGCTGGTCGGTGACCTCGCCGGCGGCGTTGATCGCGTCGAACAGCGCCGGGACGTCCTCGGTGTAGCCGGTGCCGTCGTGGGTCCAGTCGACCTCCTGGACGTGCCAGCCGTAGGCCCGGTAGCGAGCCGCGACGTCCTCGGTGAACGCGACGTTGGTGTCACCCTCGATCGAGATCCGGTTGGCGTCGTAGATCATCGTGAGGTTGCCGAGCTTCTGGGTGCCGGCGATCGAGCTCGCCTCGCTGCTGACGCCCTCCTGCAGGTCGCCGTCGCCGGCCAGGACGTACGTCTTGTGGTCGAAGGGGCTCGGCTGGTCGACCGGGGTGTCCGGGTCGAGCAGGCCGCGCAGCCGGCGCTGGGCCATCGCGATGCCGACGGCGTTGGCGACGCCCTGGCCGAGCGGGCCGGTGGTCACCTCCACGCCGCGGGTGTGGCCGCGCTCGGGGTGGCCCGGGGTCAGCGAGCCCCAGGTGCGCAGGCTCTCCAGGTCGCCGAGCTCGAGACCGAAGCCGCCGAGGTAGAGCTGGATGTAGAGGGTGACGCTCGAGTGGCCGACGGAGAGCACGAACCGGTCACGGCCGAGCCAGTCGGTGTCGGCCGGGTTGTGCTTCATCACCTTCTGGAAGAGCAGATAGGCAGCAGGGGCCAGGCTCATCGCGGTGCCAGGGTGGCCGTTGCCGACCTTCTGCACGGAGTCCATGGCGAGAACGCGGACGGTGTCCACGGCCTTGCTGTCCAGATCGGTCCACTCGAGTACAGGTTTGGTGCTCACGAGGTGCCTTTTCAAATCGGAGAGTCCACTTGGGAAGTTCTTGGGCTGGCCGTGGGGGGCTGCCGAATCCGAGCCTACTCACGCCCCGGGTTAGACTGCGAGCCGCATGCTGTGAACTGCCTGTATGAGCCGCATGTGAAGCCTCAACCCGATCGAGAAGGATCTTCTCAGTGACGCACGTCGAACAGCCGGTCCCCGACCTCGACCAGCGTAGCGACCGCGCGTCAATGCGCGATGTCATCTCGGCGTACGTCTCCCTGACGAAGCCACGCGTGATCGAGCTGCTGCTGCTCACCACCGTGCCGGTGATGTTCTTCGCCGCCCAGGGTGTGCCGGGCGTCGGCCTGGTCGCGGCCACGGTAGTCGGCGGGATCTTCTCGGCCGGCTCGGCCTCGGTCTTCAACTGCGTCTACGACCGTGACATCGACGAGCAGATGAGGCGTACGCGACGCCGGGCCCTGCCGCGGCACGTGGTCACCCCCCGGGCGGCGCTGATCTTCGGGTCGGTCCTCGCGGTGCTGTCGGTGGTTGTCCTCGGCCTCTTCGTCAACTGGCTCTCGGCCGGGCTGTCGGTGGCCGCCAACGCGTTCTACGTCTTCGTCTACACGATGCTGCTCAAGCGGCGCACCACGCAGAACATCGTCTGGGGCGGCATCGCGGGCTGCTTCCCGACCCTGATCGGCTGGACCGCGGTCACCAACTCGGTGAACTGGGAGCCGCTGATCCTGTTCATGGTCGTCTTCTTCTGGACCCCGCCGCACACCTGGGCCCTGGCGCTCCGCTACCGCGAGGACTACGCCCAGGTCGACGTGCCGATGCTGCCGGTGGTCAAGTCCGCCCGCTACGTGGGCGCTCAGATCGTGGCGTACTCCTGGGTCATGGTCGCCACCTCGCTGCTGCTGTGGCCCCTCGCCTCCACCGGCTGGCTCTACCCGGTCGCAGCGATCGGTCTCGGCGCCGTCTTCCTCGTCCAGGCCCACCAGCTGCACGCGCGAGCCAAGGGCACCGAGGACCTCACCAAGATCCGCCCGATGCAGCTCTTCCACTCGAGCAACCTCTACCTGAGCCTGCTCTTCGTCGCCCTCGCGGTCGACCCGCTCCTGCGCTGAGACCCCGCCCGCCGAGCTGAACGACGCGTCGCGCGGCTCGATAGGGTTCCGGCGTGGAGATCCGGTCGATGCAGCCCGAGGACGTCCCGCTGGCGGAGCGGCTGAGCGCGGAGGCGTTCTACGAGCTCGACGTACGGATCCGGCGGCCGCACGAGACCGAACCTGAGAAGCGGTCCCCCGAGCAGGCGGAGAAGTGGAACCGGCGTACGCAACGGTTCCTGGACACCGACCCGGAGGGGTGCGTCGTCGCGGTCGACGAGCACGGACTCGCCGGTTTCGCGACCTCGATCCGCCGCGACGACGCGGTGTGGGCGCTGGCGACCTATGCCGTACGTCCGGGGCTGCAGGGGCAGGGAGTCGGCAAGCGCATCCTCGCCCTGGCCGCCCGGCACGGGGCGGACTGCCCGCGGTGGATGCTGTCCGCGAGCGATGACCCGAAGGCGGTCCGGCGCTACCGGCTGGCAGGCTTCGACCTGCACCCGCAGATGGTCCTGTGGGGCCAGGTCGACCGTTCAGCCCTGCCGGCCGTCGGCGGACTGCGGCAGGGTTCGCTCGACGACGTCGGGCTCCTCGACCGCATCGACCGGATGGCCCGCGGCGCGGGCCACGGTCCCGATCACGAGACGCTGGCGTCGATGGGCACGTTGGTTGTCGACACCGCGGGTCGTGGGTATGCCTATGCCGGCACCAGCGGCCCCGCGCTGCTCGCCGCCCTCGACGAGGAGACCGCGGTCCGGCTGCTGTGGGAGTGCCTGGCGCGCGCCACGGGCGAGCGGGCCGTCGTCGGCCATGTCACCGCCGCCAACCAGTGGGCAACGGACGTCGGGCTCGCCTGTCGCCTGAGCCTCGGCACCGACGGCTACCTGGGGGTTCGCGGGATGGCTCCGCCCGCGACGTACATCCACAACGGGGCACTGCTCTGACGGGAGCCGACCACGTCGGGGCTAGGCGTGGGCGCGGACCGAGCAGACGACGCGGGCGAGGCCGGCGGAGATGAGGGCCGCGCCGAGCATGTGGAAGCCGACCAGGAGGACGGGAAGGTCGGTGAGGTACTGCACCCAGCCGATCAGGCCCTGGGCGAGCTCGATGGCCAGCAGGACGAGCGTTACCTGACGGACGTACGCGTGCTTGCGGCCGAGCCACAGCGTCACCAGGGTCGCGGCGATGAGCGCGTAGACGGCGTAGGCGTGGATGTGGGACATCAGGGCCGGGTCGAGGCCGGTGCGGCGGGACTCGAGGTCGCCGGAGTGCGGGCCGGAGCCGGTCACGACCGTGCCGAGCCAGAGGGAGAGCCAGCCGACGACGAAGGTGACCAGAGCGGCGATGCGTACGTTGCGCGGCGCGGCCTCACGCTCCGGGGAGCGGAGGTCGTCGAGCAGCCACACGCACAGGCCGACCATCGCCATCGAGGCGAGCAGGTGGAGCGCGACGACGTAGGGGTTGAGCTCGGAGAGGACGGTGATGCCACCGATGACACCCTGCAGCGGGACACCGAGGGCGATGACGATCGCCAGGGTGCGGATGGTGCCGCGGCGGTTCCAGACGGCGATGACGACGGTGATGGCGATCGCGGCCAGGACGTAGGTCAGCAGCCGGTTGCCGAACTCGATGACGCCGTTGATCCCGAGCGCCTCGTGAGCCACGTAGGACTCCTCGGTGCACTTGGGCCAGGTGGGGCAGCCGAGGCCGGAGCCGGTCAGCCGGACCACGGCGCCGGTCACCACGATCCCGATGTTGGCGACGAGGTTGGCGATGGCCAGACCGAAAGCATGCGCGCGGAGCCAGCCGAGGACCTTGTCCTTGGCCGAGGGGCCGGGGTCGGTGGAGGGTTCGGTGGTGGTCATTCCCACTTGAAGGTCCTAGCTGTGAGGGTCGAGCCGAGGAGGGCCCAGACGAGGAGCACCCCGAGGTCCCGCCAGGCCGGGACGCCGTCGAGGAAGGCGGTGCGTACGGCCTCTCCGAGCGCGCCCGAGGGGAGCCAGCGGGCGACGTCGCCGTAGGCGCCGTAGGCCGTCAGCGGCAGCACGACGGCACCGCCGGCCAGGAGGAGCAGGTAGATGAGGTTGGCGGCGGCCAGCGTCGCCTCGGCCCGCAGCACGCCGGCGACGAAGAGCCCGAGCGAGGCGAAGGCCAGCGTGCCCATCGCGATGGCGAGGAAGAAGGCGAGGACGGTGCCGAACCCCGCGGCAGGGGTCCAGCCGAGGATCTGGCCGACGGCGCCGATGACGAAGAGCTGGACGAGCTGTACGCAGCCGAGCGCGAGCACCTTTCCGGCGAGCAGGCCGGTCCGGGGGAGTGGCGAGGCGCCGAGGCGCTTGATCACGCCGTAGCGCCGCTCGAAGCCGGTCGCGATCGCGAGGCTGGTGAAGCTCGTCGACATGATGGCCAGCGCAAGGACCCCGGGGGTCAGGATGTCGACCAGCGGGCGGTCGGTGCCGAGGTCGAGGTCGATCGCGTTGCCGGCCGTGACGCCACCGACGAGCACCATCACCGGGATCACGACGGCCAGCAGGAGCTGCTCGCCGTTGCGGAGCATCAGCTTGGCTTCCATCAGCGCCTGGGCGACCACCTGCTGGGTGATCGGCGCACCGCCGGGCTTGGGGGTGAAGGTCCCCGTGGCGACCTCAGACATGCTCGATCCCCTCGGTGAGGTGAAGGCCGCCGGTGAGATCGAGGAAGACGTCCTCGAGGCTCCTGCGACCCAGGGTCAGCGACTCCGGGAGGACGTCGTTCTCCTCGCACCAGCGGCTCACCTTGGCGAGCGTGGTCGGGTCGGCCTTGCCGGTGACCCGCATCGAGCGCTCGTCGAGCAGCGTGACCTCGGTGTCCTCGCCGAGCGCCTTGCGCAGCGACTCGCGGGAACCTGGCGGGAACGGCTTGGTCACGACCAGTCTCACGGTGGCGGTCGCGCCACCCCTGGTGAGCTCGAGCGGAGTGCCCGAGGCGATCATCCGGCCGCGGTCGATGATGTGCACCTGGTCGGCCAGCTCCTCGGCCTCCTCCAGGTAGTGCGTCGTCAGCACGACGGTGACGCCGTCCTGCCTGAGCTCGCGCAGCAGCTCCCAGGTCGTACGCCGCCCCTGCGGGTCCATCCCCGCCGTCGGCTCGTCCACGAACACCAGCTCCGGACGGCCCACCAGCGCCATCGCCAGCCCGAGCCGCTGCTGCTGCCCGCCCGAGAGTCGCCGGTAGGGGGTGCGGCCGCACTCGCCCAGGCCGAGCCGTTCTGCCAGGTAGTCGACGTCGAGCGGATGCGCGTGCAGCCGGGCGATGTGCTTGAGCATCTCCATGGCGCGTACGCCGCTCCAAGCGCCCTGCCCCTGCAGCATCACCCCGATCCGGGGGAGCAGCTGCCTGCGGTCGGCGATCGGGTCGAGCCCGAGGACGCGAACCGTCCCCTGCTGGGGCTTCCGGTAGCCCTCGCAGGTCTCCAGGGTCGTCGTCTTGCCGGCACCGTTGGGCCCGAGCACGGCCGTGATCGATCCCTCCGCGACGCTCAGCGTGAGTCCGTCGACGGCCGTCTTGTCGCCATAGGTCATGCGCAGGTCGCGTACCTCGACAGCAGGCCTGGCGACGGAAGAGTCCACGGCGGCAGTCTAAGAAGGCGTACGCCACCGGCCCAATCGCCTAGGTGCGATCCCATGGATTCTTAGGTGCCTGTCAGGACGTTGGCCGCCCAACTCCCACCGAAGGACGGCCAACGCGGGGATGAGACGCCATGCCCCCAGACCTATGACGCGGTGTCTCAGACACAATTTCTGCTCAGGAGATCAACAAGCGAGGCGGTCAGGAATCGAGAAGCCCGCAAGGCCCCGCGATTCCTAAGGTCGAGACATGTTCACACTTCAGACCATCGCCCTCGACGCTGCAGATCCCACGGACGCCCAGGCGTTCTACGAGAAGGCCTTCGGGCTCACCGACCAGATCTCCGTACGCCAGGGCCCGGGCACCGGCACCGGCCGGCCGTTCACGATCTCCCTGGTCGTCGGCCAGCCCTCGACGGTCGACAGCCTCGTCGACTCCGCGCTCGCGGCCGGCGCCACTTCTCTCAAGCCGGTCGAGAAGTCGTTCTGGGGCTACGGCGGCATCGTCCAGGCCCCCGACGGCTCGATCTGGAAGATCGCCACCTCGGCGAAGAAGGACAACGGCCCCGCCACCCGCGAGATCGACGACATCGTCCTGCTCCTCGGTGTCGCCGACGTCAAGGCGACCAAGCGGTTCTACGCCGAGCGAGGGCTCGGCGTGAAGCGGAGCTTCGGCGGCAAGTACGCCGAGTTCGAGGCCGCTCCCGGTGCCGTCCAGCTCGCGATCTATCCCCGGCGCGCCCTGGAGAAGGAGACCGGTGTCGCGGTCGATCCGGACGCTGCGTACGGGATCGTCCTGGGTGGCGGCAGCGAGGCCTTCACCGACCCGGACGGGTTCACCTGGCAGGCTGGGGACCATGGCACGCACGATCGCGACGAACACGACCGTTGATCTCGAGGGGCTCCTGGAGTTCGTACGTCCCCGCCACCAGATGATCCTGGTGACCAGCAGAGCCGACGGGTCCCCGCAGCTCTCGCCGGTCACCGGTGGCGTCGACGACGACGGGCGCATCGTGATCGCGACCTACCCCGAGCGGGCCAAGACCCGCAACGCCCGCAGTCGCCCGCAGGTCAGCGTCATGGTTCTCTCGGATGAGTGGAACGGCGCCTGGGTCCAGGTCGACGGCGACGCCGAGGTGCTCGACGCGACCGCGGGCGAGGAGGCCCTGGACGCCTTCGTCACCTACTTCCGCAACATCTCCGGCGAGCACTCCGACTGGGACGAGTACCGCCAGGCGATGGTCGACCAGGGCAAGTCCCTCCTCCGGATCACCCCGAAGCGCTGGGGCCCGGTCGCCACCGGCGGCTTCCCCGCCCGCCTCGCGTAAACCAGTGGCACCAGACGTACGCCGCTGACTACCGTTTCCGGCACAGCAACACAGACGAGGAGATGAGCATGCGCAGGTCGGTCGAGATCCGCTCCGCCGCCGGGAACACCGGTCTGGCGAGCGAAGCCTGCCTGCGCTCCGACCTCCGCTCGGACCGCATCGGCCAGGAGCCGCCGACGCGCTGAGCATCAGCGCCGACCTGAAAGGGCCGCTCCCGCCGCAAGAACCCGGCCGGAGCGGCCCTTTCGCATGCCCCGGCCCTGTCGAAGGAGAGAAAGAGATGACGAACGAGTTCCCGATCGCCCTGGCCGGTGCCAAGGCCGAGACCCTGATGTGGGCACGCCCGCACGAGATCGAGCACGCCGCCCAGGACCAGCTGCGCAACATCTCCAGGCTGCCCTGGGTGCACGGCGTACGTGTCATGCCGGACGTGCATCTCGGCAAGGGCGCCACGGTCGGCTCCGTGGTCGCGATGAAGGACGCCGTCTCGCCGAGCGCGGTCGGCGTCGACATCGGCTGCGGGATGATGGCGGTCAAGACCTCCGTCACGACCAGCGACCTGCCCGACGACCTCGGCCCGCTGCGCTCGGCGATCGAGGAGGCGGTCCCGGTCGGGTTCCAGGCGAACGACGGCCAGGCCGGCGTCGTCCGCAAGGACCTGAAGCTGAAGGTCGCCTTCGACAAGCTCTTCGGCGGCTTCGAGGAGCTGCGGGCGCCGAAGCTCGGCGACCGGCACAAGCGGGCGGTCGCGCAGTGCGGCTCGCTCGGCGGTGGAAATCACTTCATCGAGGTGACCGCCGACGACGACGGCGTGATCTGGCTGATGCTGCACTCCGGCAGCCGCAACATCGGCAAGGAGATCGCCGAGCGGCACATCTACGCAGCCAAGGGGCTCGAGCACAACCTCGGCCTGCCCGACCGCGACCTGGCGGTCTTCCTGGCCGGCACCGCGGAGATGGACGCCTACCTGCACGACCTCTACTGGGCCCAGGACTACGCCAAGCTCAACCGGCGGATCATGATGGCTACGGTCAAGAGCGTCTTCGCGCGCTTCTTCCCCGAGGTCGTGTGGGGACGGGAGGTCAACGCTCACCACAACTACGTCGCCCGGGAGACGTACGACGGCGCGGACCTGATCGTCACCCGGAAGGGCGCGATCTCGGCCAAGTCCGACGAGTACGGGCTGATCCCGGGATCGATGGGCACCGGTTCGTACGTCGTGCGCGGGCTCGGCAACGAGGCGTCCTACTGCTCCGCCTCGCACGGCGCGGGTCGGAAGATGTCGCGCACGAAGGCGAAGAAGACCTTCAGCGTCGCCGACCTCGCCGCGCAGACCGAGGGAGTCGAGTGCCGCAAGGACGCAGGTGTCGTCGACGAGATCCCCGGTGCGTACAAGTCCCTGGAGAGCGTCATCGAGGCACAGACGGATCTGGTCTCCGTGGAGGCTCGGCTGCGCACGCTGCTCTGTGTGAAGGGCTGAGGCAGCAACAGGAAGTGGTCGATTTGGGCCCGAAGGCGACCCTGCCGAGCCCGAATCGACCACTTGCTCGACTTTGCCCTGAGCGGCGGTCGCCTGGTGGCACATCACTGTCCTGCTGCTTGCCCTCATCGCGTCAACTCGCACCTGGTCTACACCGAACTACCGGCCTGGCTCTGGCGGCTCTGGCGGCTCTGGCGGCGGCTGGGCTGCGGTGAGGCTCATCGGACCATGCGGAGCTCGACCAGGTCGAAGCGGTCGTCGCGCACCTCGACGCCGTCCGGTGCGAAGCCGTTGCGGGTGTAGAACCGCATCGCCCGGTCGTTGCCCTTCGCGACGTAGAGCTGGGCCGGGGTGCCGAGCGGGATGGCGGCGTCGAGGAGCGCCTGGCCGATGCCGGTGCCGTGCTGGTCGGCGAGTACGTAGAGGGCCCCGAGTTGTAGGTGACGGGCGTCGTCGATGTCGTGCTGGCGCCACGACGGCAGCGCGGTCACGAAGCCGACGATCCGGTCGTCGACGACCGCGACCAGGGTCGGGTTCGAGGTGGCCAGGAGACCGTGCCAGCGGCTCACCCGCGCGTCGAGAGTGTCCGTCTCCCAGTGTGCGGCGGGAAGCAGGCCGGCGTAGGTCTCCACCCACGAGGTGTGGTGGACGTACGCCACGCCCTCGGCGTCATCGAGCCGGATCGGTCGCAGGTCGAAGTCCATGAGTGGCAACGTACGCGGCGTGGGCTCGCTGTCGCATCCGGGTTTCTGCTGGCGGGCTCAGCGGCGCTGCCAGATCCCGAGGCGGTGGCTCCACGGCATCCGTGGGTTCAGTCGGCGCGGCTCGGAGACGTGGACCAGGTCGAAGTCCGGGCCGAGCGCGCGGCTCATGTCCTCAGGGACGTATGTCCACGGCGGGCCCGCCTCCGTCCTCGGACGGTCGATCGGGAAGACTCCCGAGGCGACCCGCCCGCCGGGGCGTACGACCGCGCGGGCGAGGTCGCCGACGCGGCCGCGCCAGTCGGGCGGCAGCGCGCAGAAGAAGGTGTGGTCCCACATGAGGTCGACCGGCCCGCCGGTCGCGGCCAGGACGACGTCGGCATCGAGAGCGTCGCCGACCGCGTAGGTGACGTCCGGGTAGTGCTCCGCCGCGTAGGCGGCCGCCGTGGGGGAGAGGTCGACGACCGTCGTACGCCATCCGGCAGCCGCCAACCCTGCCGCATCGTGCCCGCGGCCGGCGCCGGGCGCGAAGGCGGTGCCGGGCTCGCCGAAGAGCGCCGCGTTCTCCTCGATGTAGGCCAGGGGAGCGCCGAGGTCCCAGCCGGTCGTGCCGCGGACGTAGGCGGTATCCCAGTCGGTGGGGTCGTTGACCGTCATGGCCACAGTCTCCCGGGCCGGCGCGACAGGTGGGAGAGCAGGGCGCATGACGAGTCCTCGTTCCCCGGTTCCGCGGGCCGTCGCGGACGGGTACGCTTTCGAACATGAGATCGACTGGCGGCGCGTCCCGACGCGACGTACCGCTGCCGTTTGACGTCGTTCCGGGTGCTCTGCCCACGCCCGCGCGGCGGGCACCTGCGCCGGCACCTCAGGACGAGACGCTGGTCCACCGTCTTGTCGGCGCCCACCTCACCTCGCGAGGCCTCCCGCCCGGCTCCGACCTCGTGATCAACCCCCGCCGACCCAAGCGCGGTGAGGTGGCGGTCGTACGCTCCGGCGGCCGTATCCGGGTCGGCATCTTCGACCTCGAACGCGGTCGCACGGTCCTGCGCTCCGACCGCGGCACCCGCTGGCTACCGCCCGACGCCGTCTACGTCGGCGTCGCCGCCCTCGCCTCCCCGACCCTTGACGGGATGCCGACGGGCTGATCGCGCCAGTCGGCCGGGAGGTGACGACTCAGTCCGCCCTCCGTCCGGCCATCGGTTCGCGCGCGATCATCAGTCCCCGGCAATGGGCCACCACGTGTCCACAGGCGTCGCTCGTGACGGGGTTATCCACAGGTCGGAAGAACGGCATTGCCTGGGCGTGCATCGATGCCGAGGGTGTCGTTCATGGGATATCAGACTGACTTCATCGGATACCTGCAGGTGCTACCTGAACTGAACGAGAGTGAGCGGACGCTGATCGACAGGATCTCGGGTTCGATATTCGTCGACCGCCATGTCACCGGGCTTAGGCGTGACGACGATTGGGAAGCCGCGCAGTTGGAACTCCTTGAGCGGGGGCCACGCGGCTGGTCGAACTGGACGGCCTGCCCGACCGGCTGCTGTCTCAGCTACGACGGTGGAGACAAGGCCAATCACATGATTTCGTGGCTGAAGTTCCTCATGTCGACGTTCTTGGTCTACGGCGCCGAGGTGCAGGGCCGCGCAGGGTTCGAGGCGTTCACCTGCGACCACGTCATCAATGGCATGGTCGTCGGATCGCGCCGCGACAACCGTGAGCTCTACGCGATCACCGTTCGCGACAACGACGTCGAGGTGGAGATGCTCTGGCCGGGCGTCAAGGATTGGAGCACCTACCCTCCGCTTGCCTATCAAGAGCAGATAGACGAGTTCCGGGCCTGGGTCGTCGACCAGCCGAAGGTGGACCTGCCGGACGACCTGCGCAGCGGGCGCGGGTGGTGAGGATCTACGGAGGCGCTGGTCGTGCGCTCATTCCCTCGGCGTCGTGATCAAGGCATCATGGGGGGAGTTGATCGTGATCACGCGAGGCGGGGAGGTGCCATGTCATCGGCTGAGGCTGAGCTGTCCATTGCGGGCATGCGCCGGAAGCGGATGTCGCTGGAGGAGTGGCGGGCCCTCCCGGAGGACCTGCATGCGGAGTGGGTCAACGGCTGGGCGGTGTGGCCGGTGAGCCCGCCGACGTTCGGCCACGGCAAGGGTCAGTTCCAGTTGTCGGTGCTGCTCGCCACCGCACTCCCAGGACTGATCGGCGCGACCGAGTCGTTCACAAGCATGCCCGGCAACCGGATCAGGCTTCCCGACGTAGCCTTGGTCGCGAATGAGCCTGACGGCGACACGATCATCGACCCGCCCGTGCTCGTGGCCGAGGTGCTCTCGCCGAGCACGCAGGGTCAGGACCTGGTCACGAAAGCCCACGAATACGCCGGCGCAGGAGTCGAGCACTACTGGATCCTCGACCCGATGCAGCGACGGCTGGAGGTCTTCGACCTGGTCGACGGTGGCTGGGTCTCGCAGGCCGTACTCGACCACGAGCATCCGACCGGCACCATGACCGTCGGTGAGCACGGGTCGGTCGAGGTCGACGTACGAACGTTGTTGCCGGGCCGCAGCGAGGGCTGACTCGAAAGAGTCGTGGGTGTGGGGTTGGACACGTCGCTCCCTGCTGTCCGCGCAAGTAAGGGTTGCCTTCGTTGAATGCGCTGGGGGAATAACGTCACAATGGTGTTGTGAAATTCGACGAGAGCACTCTGCAGCCTGCAGAGACCAGCGAGGAGAGCACCCGCCAGCGGGTCGCTCGGTCGCTGCTCGTCGACGGCCCGCAGACCGCTGCGACGCTGGCCAAGCGGCTCGATCTCACCCCGGCCGCGGTCAGGCGCCATCTGGACGCGCTGGCCGAGGAGGAGGCGGTGGAGCAGCGTCAGCCGCGCACCGCGTCCACGCGTGGGCGGGGCCGCCCGGCCAAGCTCTTCGCGCTCACCGACCAGGGTAGGGACGGCTTCGAGAAGAAGTACGACGACCTGGCGGTCGAGGCGCTGCGGTTCCTCTCCGAGGTGGCGGGCGAAGAGGCCGTGCGGGAATTCGCGGAGCGCCGCGCGGCGTTCATCAAGCAGGGGCTGGACCGGATCGCCGCCGGCGAGACGGATCTCAGCCCCGCGCAGGTGCTTGCGAATGTGTTCACGGCCAACGGCTATGCGGCCTCCGTCAGGGAGCTGCCGCTGATCAACGGCCATGACGCAGGTGAGCAGCTGTGCCAGCAGCACTGCCCGGTCGCCCACGTCGCCCAGGAGTTCCCCGAGCTCTGCGAGGCGGAGACAGAGGCGATCGCGAAGCTGCTCGGCACCCACGTACAACGCTTGGCCACCATCGCCCACGGCGACGGAGTCTGCACGACGCACATCCCTCCTGGATCCTCCGGTCCCGGCGAAGTTTCGAAGAAGAAGGAGCAGGTCACGACATGACCTCCATCGAGGAGCTCAACCCCGAGCTGAAGGGCATCGGCAAGTACGAGTTCGGCTGGTCCGACTCGGACGTCGCCGGTGCTGCGGCACAGCGCGGTCTCAACGACGCCATCGTCCGCGACATCTCCGGCAAGAAGTCTGAGCCGCAGTGGATGCTCGACCTGCGCCTGAAGGGCCTCAAGCTCTTCGGCCGCAAGCCGATGCCCACCTGGGGCTCCGACCTCTCGGACATCGACTTCGACAACATCAAGTACTTCGTGCGCTCGTCGGAGAAGCAGGCCACCTCGTGGGAGGACCTGCCCGAGGACATCAAGAACACCTACGACCGGCTCGGCATCCCGGAGGCGGAGAAGCAGCGCCTGGTCGCCGGTGTCGCCGCGCAGTACGAGTCGGAGGTCGTCTACCACTCGATCCGCGAGGACCTCGAGGCCCAGGGCGTGCTCTTCCTCGACACCGACACCGCGCTCAAGGAGCACCCGGAGATCTTCCAGGAGTACTTCGGCACGGTGATCCCGGTCGGCGACAACAAGTTCGCCGCGCTGAACACCGCCGTGTGGTCGGGTGGCTCCTTCATCTACGTGCCCAAGGGCGTCCACGTCGACATCCCGCTGCAGGCCTACTTCCGGATCAACACCGAGAACATGGGCCAGTTCGAGCGCACCCTGATCATCGCCGACGAGGGCTCCTACGTTCACTACGTCGAGGGCTGCACCGCGCCGATCTACCAGTCCGACTCGCTGCACTCCGCGGTCGTCGAGATCATCGTGAAGAAGAACGCCCGCGTTCGCTACACGACCATCCAGAACTGGTCGAACAACGTCTACAACCTGGTCACCAAGCGCGCCACCTGCGAGGAGGGCGCGACCATGGAGTGGGTCGACGGCAACATCGGCTCCAAGGTGACCATGAAGTACCCGGCGGTCTACCTGATGGGTGAGCACGCCAAGGGCGAGACGCTCTCCATCGCCTTCGCCGGCGAGGGCCAGCACCAGGACGCGGGCGCCAAGATGGTGCACGCCGCCCCGAACACCTCCTCGTCGATCCTGTCGAAGAGCGTTGCGCGTGGCGGTGGCCGCACCTCCTACCGCGGCCTGATCCAGATCAACGAGGGCGCGCACGGCTCGAAGTCCAACGTGCTCTGCGACGCGCTCCTGGTCGACCAGATCTCGCGTTCGGACACCTACCCCTACGTCGACATCCGCGAGGACGACGTCTCGATGGGTCACGAGGCCTCGGTCTCGAAGGTCTCCGACGACCAGCTGTTCTACCTGATGTCCCGCGGCATGGCCGAGGACGAGGCGATGGCGATGATCGTGCGAGGCTTCGTCGAGCCGATCGCCAAGGAGCTCCCGATGGAGTACGCCCTCGAGCTCAACCGCCTGATCGAACTGCAGATGGAAGGAGCGGTCGGCTGATGACCGCAGCTGTGCAGGAGGCCCTGGAGCTCGACAAGGTCGAGTCCCACCTCCACCCGGAAGGCTCTTTCGACGTCGGGGCGCACGAGGTGCCGAAGGGTCGCGAGGAGATCTGGCGGTTCACCCCGCTCAAGCGCCTCAAGGGCATCCACGACGCCGCCCCGTTCGCCGACGGTGCGACCAAGGTGGAGGTCGAGGCGGCCACGGGCGTGACCGTCGAGACCGTCGCGGCCGACGATGACGTACGCGGCAGCTCGGGCCTGGTCCCGACCGACCGTGTCTCGGCGCGGGCCTGGGCGGCCAGCACCGGCGCGACCGTCGTGCGGATCCCGACCGACACCGTCGTCGAGGGCGCGACCGTGATCCGCCACCACGGCACCGGCTCGGAGACCGCCGGCGCCGGTCACGCGGTGATCGTGGCGGAGAAGTTCGCCAAGGCGACCGTCGTGCTGGTCTTCGAGGGCTCTGCCGTCGTCGCCGACAACATCGAGATCGTCGTCGAGGACGGCGCCGACCTCACCGTCGTCTCCGTCCAGGACTGGGCCGACGACGCCGTCCACCTCTCCACCCAGCACGCCAAGGTCGGCCGCGACGCCAACCTCAAGCACGTCTCGGTGAGCTTCGGCGGCGACGTGGTGCGTCACGACTTCTCGGCGGAGTACTCCGGCCCCGGCGGCTCCGTGGAGTCGCTCGGCCTCTACTTCGCCGACGCCGGTCAGCACATCGAGCACCGTCTCTTCGTCGACCACACCGCCCCGAAGACCAAGTCCAACGTGATCTACAAGGGCGCGCTGCAGGGCGAGAAGGCCCACGCGGTCTGGATCGGCAACGTGCTGATCCGCAAGGAGGCCGAGGGCATCGAGACGTACGAGGAGAACCGCAACCTCATCCTCACCGACGGTGCCTGGGCCGACTCCGTGCCCAACCTGGAGATCGAGACCGGCGAGATCGAGGGCGCGGGTCACGCGTCGGCGATCGGCCGGTTCGACGACGAGCAGCTCTTCTACCTGCAGAGCCGCGGCATCTCCGAGACCGAGGCGAAGCGCCTGGTCGTGCACGGCTTCTTCAACGACCTGATCCGTCAGATCGGTGTCCCCGAGCTCGAGGAGAAGCTGACCGGCACGGTCGAGGCCGAGCTCGCCAAGAACATCAACACCCTTATCGAGAAGGACGCAACCGCATGAGCACGCTTGAGATCAAGGACCTCACGGTCTCGGTGAACACCGAGGACGGTGCCAAGGAGATCCTCAAGGGCGTGACCCTGACGATCAACTCCGGCGAGACCCACGCGATCATGGGCCCCAACGGCTCGGGCAAGTCGACGCTTGCCTACTCGATCGCCGGCCACCCGAAGTACACCATCACCGGCGGCACCGTCACCCTCGACGGTGAGGACGTCCTGGAGATGTCGGTCGACGAGCGCGCCAAGGCCGGGCTGTTCCTGGCGATGCAGTACCCCGTCGAGGTTCCCGGCGTGAGCGTGGCCAACTTCCTCCGCACCGCGAAGACGGCGCTGGACGGCGAGGCCCCCAAGCTGCGTACGTGGGTCAAGGATGTCAACGGTGCGATGAACAAGATGCACCTGGACCCGACCTTCTCGCAGCGGTCGGTCAACGAGGGCTTCTCCGGTGGCGAGAAGAAGCGCCACGAGATCGCCCAGCTCGACATCCTCGACCCGGCCGTCGCGCTGCTCGACGAGATCGACTCCGGCCTCGACATCGACGCGCTCAAGGTCGTCTCCGAGGGGATCAACGACTTCCGCGCCCGCGACGGCAAGTCGGTCCTGCTGATCACCCACTACACCCGCATCCTGCGCTACATCAAGCCTGACCACGTGCACGTCTTCGTGGCCGGCCGGATCGCGGAGTCGGGTGGCCCGGACCTGGCCGAGGAGCTGGAGGCCAACGGCTACGAGAAGTACGTCGCGGCAGGGGTCTGACATGAAGGGTCTGCTGCCCGACCTGGATCTGGTCCGCAAGGACTTCCCGATCCTGGAGCGCACCTTCGACGGCGGCGAGACCCCGCTGGTCTACCTCGACAGCGCCAACACCTCGCAGAAGCCGCAGATCGTGATCGACACCATGGTCGATCACCTGGAGCGGCACAACGCCAACATCGCTCGGGCGATGCACCACCTGGGTGCCGAGGCGACCGAGGCGTTCGAGGGGGCGCGCGACACCGTCGCGCGCTTCCTCGGCGCGCCCGAGCGCGACGAGGTGATCTTCACCAAGAACGCCTCCGAGGCGCTCAACCTGGTCGCCAACACCGTGCCGCTGGCCGCCGGCGACGTGGTCGTGACCACCGAGATGGAGCACCACTCCAACATCGTTCCGTGGCAGCTCGCCACGCAGCGCGCGGGTGCGACGTTGAAGTGGTTCGGACTCACCGACTCCGGTGAGCTCGACCTGTCGAACATCGACGAGCTGATCACGCCGGCGACCAAGATCGTCGCGCTGACCTGGGTCTCCAACATGCTCGGCACGATCAACCCGATCGCCGAGATCGCCCGGAAGGCCCACGAGGTCGGTGCGCTGGTCGTCGTCGACGCCGCGCAGGCCGCCCCGGTGCTGCCGATCGACCTGGCCGGCATGGCCGAGGCGGAGCGTCCCGACTTCCTCGCCTTCACCGGCCACAAGGTCGTCGGCCCGACCGGCATCGGCGTCCTGTGGGGCCGGCGTGCCGCGCTCGAGGCGCTGCCGCCGTTCCTCGGTGGCGGCGAGATGATCGCGACGGTGACGATGGAGAAGTCGACCTACGCGCCGATCCCGCACAAGTTCGAGGCCGGCACCCCGCCGATCGCCGAGGCCGTGGGTCTCGGTGCGGCGCTGGAATACCTCATGCACGTCGGGATGGAGAACGTCCACGCCCATGAGCAGGCGATCACGGCCTACGCGCTGGAGCGTCTCGCCACCGTCCCGGGTGTGACCGTGCTCGGCCCGGCCGACGCCGCCAAGCGCGGCGGCGCGATCGCCTTCGAGCTCGACGGCGTGCACCCGCACGACGTGGCCCAGGTGCTCGACTCCAAGGGCGTCGCCATCCGCGCCGGCCACCACTGCGCCAAGCCCGCCCACCAGCGGTTCGGCGTCCAGGCCTCCAACCGGATGTCCTCCTACCTCTACACCACGCCCGCCGAGATCGACGCGCTGGTCGAGGGGTTGGAATACGTACGCACGTTCTTCAAGTTGGACAAGTGATGACTGCCGCGAACCTCGAGAGCATGTACCAGGAGATCATCCTGGACCACTACAAGAACCCGCACGGGAAGGGTCTTCGCGACCCCTTCGAGGCGGAGGTTCACCACGTCAACCCGACCTGCGGTGACGAGATCACCCTGCGGCTCCACGTCGACGGCGGCAAGATCGAGGACATCTCCTACGACGCCCTCGGCTGCTCGATCTCGCAGGCCTCGGCCTCCGTGCTCAACGACCTGGTCGTGGGCAAGACGGTGGACGAGGCGATGGTGATCCACGAGGAGTTCCTGCGGCTGATGCAGGGCAAGGGCCAGGTGGAGCCCGACGAGGACATTCTGGAGGACGGCATCGCCTTCGCCGGCGTCGCCAAGTTCCCCGCCCGGATCAAGTGCGCGCTGCTGTCGTGGATGGCCTGGAAAGACGCCGCCGCGAAGACTGTCGCCGAGGAGAACTGATGACTGAGACCGACCACACTGAGCACGATCACGCGGGTCACGACCATGCGGGTCATGACCACTCCGGCCATGACCACTCCGGCCATGACCACTCCGGCCACGGGCATGGGCACGGTCACGAGGCGCCCGAGTGGCAGGGGATGCGTACGTCCACGGTCGAGGGTGCGAGCCTGAAGATCGAGGACGTCGAGGAGGCGATGAAGGATGTCGTCGACCCCGAGCTCGGCATCAACGTCGTCGACCTGGGCCTGATCTACGGTCTGCACATCGAGGACCATTCCAACGTGGTCATCGACATGACGCTGACCTCGGCGGCCTGCCCGCTGACCGACGTCATCCAGGACCAGACCTCGCAGGCCTTGGAGGGCATGGTCAACGACGTGCACATCAACTGGGTCTGGATGCCGCCGTGGGGCCCGGACAAGATCACCCCCGACGGCCGCGAGATGCTGCGCGCTCTCGGGTTCAACGTCTGATCTCTTCCTCGAAGGTGTCACGGGCGGGCGGTCGCGAGTCAGCGGCCGCCCGCCCGAGCATCTGACGGGGTGTTGGTGCGCTTGCGGCGCGATCGCTTCGGGAACACCGACATACCGTTGTCGCGTCATCGTCCGAGAGTGGACACATGACTGACAACACGAACCCCACGATCACGCCCGGTTCGGCTGCCCGACATGCGCTCGACCTATGGCTGACGATGTGGAACACCGACGGTGACATCGCACGAGAGATCTGCGCGGACGACTTCCGGATCCACTTCGCCGTGACCGAGCCCGACGGGTCGACACCTGCGGACGACATCCGCACCTCGGAAGACTTCGCGCGATACCTCGACTGGTGGCACGAGCAGAACCCGGGTGTCGTGTTCACGAACATCGCCGATGCCATCGACGGCGACCACGGCCGGCTGCTCTGGGATGTCGACGCGAACGGTCAGCAGGCAGGCGGCGTGGACGTCTTCGACTTCGATGGCGACGGTCGGGTCCACCGCGTCTGGTCCGTGGGCGGCCAGAGGAGCATGCGGAGCTGATGCATCCCACCCGACTCCGCCGGCTGCCGGGAGAATAGGAAGTATGAAGCGAGCCGAGCGACAATATGCCCTGGTCGACCTGCTTCGCGGAGCGCGGCGTCCCTGGTCCGCCGCTCGGCTCGCTCACGAGTTCGGTGTGTCCTCACGGACGATCGAACGCGATATCGGGTCACTCCAGCAGGCCGGGGTCCCCATCTACGCGGACCACGGTGCCGCGGGCGGATACTCGATCCTCCGTGAGTACTCGCTGCCGCCGCTGAACCTTTCCGCTGCCGAGTCGGTGGCGGTGCTCGCCGGTCTCGCGCTGCTCGAGTCCTCGCCGTACCAAGGTGCTGCTCGCCGCGCACGCGCCAAGATCGCTGCCGTCATGGACGAGGCGCATCGCGCGCCCGTGCAGGATCTGCTCGGAACGATGCACGTCATCGACGCAGTCCCTCCCACGGAGGGCTCCGTGCCGCTCGGGATACTCTCCGACGCGATCGCCGCACGCCGCGTGGTGCGACTCACCTACGTGGGCGAGAATGCCGACGGAGCCCCGGACCTCTCCAGCACGACCGTCCGTGAGGTCGAGACCATGGGTCTGCTCCGCGCCGCTGACACGTGGCTGCTCACCGGGTGGTGCCGACTCCGTGATGCGATCCGTGGGTTCCGTATCGAGCGGATCATCCGACTGGAGATCCTCGACGAGGTCCCGTCGCGGCGCGACCCGGCGCTGCTCGAGGCGGATCTCGCACAGTGGCCGACGACGCGGCCCCTCTTGTCCGGACCGGAGTAGTCCGTGAGGCCGCTGTGCCATGGGAGTCCTGAGGTCACTGGGTGACCTCAGGACTCCCACGTCATCTCAGGCGACGCGGCGGGCGCGCGCGATCGCTTCCTGGCTGCGCTTGTAGGGCTTTCGTCCGGGGGTTCTGGGGGTGTCTCGCGGTTTGCCGTTCTCCAGGAGCACACCGCCCCAGACTCCCCACTCCCGCCGGGCGGTGCCGAGCTCGAGGCAGGTCTGCCGCATCGGGCAGTCGGCGCAGACCTGCTGCGCCTCGGCGAGCTGGGTGAGGTCCTCGGGATGAAAGAGCTCCGGGTCCTCGCCCACGCAGGCCCACTCGTCGGTCCGGGGAGTCGGGTGCTTCAGCGTCAGCTCGTAGGTCTTCGAGCTGTTGCCCTCTCCGAAGAGTGTGATGATCTCCATCTCGTTCACCTCCTGGTGATGCTGCTGGACATGAGAAAGGGCCGCCTCCGATTCGATCGGAGCGGCCCTGGTGGATGCGGTGAGCACCTACGTTCGTTGCGGCTCCGAGCGCGCAAACTCCACGTCCTGGACCGGTCGGCCCAGGTGCTTGCAGATCGTGGTCTCGCGCATGACATCAATGGTATTCACCTCGCCCCAGCCGGGACCACTGGTTTGTCGCGGGGAAACGTGTCGGTGACGACGGCTTAACCGGCGGCGTACGCGGCCTCGTTAGCGTCCGGGATCCACGTCCCCGACGCTTAGGAGACCCGATGAAGGTCTTGAAGTCCCCAGCCGTCCTGATCCTCGCCGGTGCCGTCGCCGGCATCGTCTTCGGCCTGGTGGTGGGAGAGTGGGCGGCGAACCTCAAGTTCGTCGGTGACATCTTCATCCGGCTGATCCAGATGTCGATCGTCCCGCTGGTCGCCTCGTCGGTGATCGTCGCGACGGGTGCAATGACCGGGGCGGGCGCCGGCAGGCTGGCCGGGGCGACTTTCGGCTGGATGCTGGGTTTCGCGGTGGTCGCCGCCTTCGTCGGCTGGGGGCTGGCGGAGCTGATCGAGCCGGGAGTGGGGATGCGCTATGACGGGGACCTCGACCCGACTCTGACCGACTCGGCCGCGGCGACCGCGGTCGGCTGGCAGCAGACCGTGACCGGCTTCGTCTCCACCAACGTGGTCGAGGCGATGGCCACCGGCGCGATGGTGCCGATCATCGTCTTCGCCCTGATCTTCGGTCTCGCGCTCAACCGCTACACCGCGATGAACGGCCCGACCGTCGTGCTCACCTTCTTCGAGCAGATCCAGGCGATCGTCCTGCTGATGATCAGGTACGTCATGTTCCTGGCGCCGATCGGCGTCTTCTGCCTCCTCGCCGACCTCGCCGGCCGCGTCGGCTTCGGGGTGGTCACCACCGCGCTCGCCTACCTCGGCACGACCCTGGCCGGCGTGGTGATCATCTCCGTCCTCTACGTCGTCGTGGTCGTCGCCGTCACCCGGCTCAACCCGCTGCGCCTGCCCGCGAAGCTCGCCGAGCAGACCGTCGTGGCCGTCACCACGACCTCGTCGGCGGTCACCTTCCCGACGGTGCTGAAGAACGCTGTCGAGAAGTTCGGGATCTCGAAGCGGGTCGCGGACTTCACGCTCTGCCTGGGGATGACGATGGGCTCGTGCGGCGCGGTGCTCAACTACACGATCGTGGTGCTCTTCCTCGCCCAGGCCTCCGGCGTCTCGCTCTCCCCGGGCGACATCGCGCTCGGGATGGCGCTCGCGGTGCTGCTCAACATCGGCACGATCACGGTGCCCGGCGGGTTCCCGGTCGTCGCCATCTTCCTGGCCACGTCCCTGGACCTGCCCATCGAGGCCGCCGGGCTGCTCATCGCGGTGGACTGGTTCACCGGCATCCTGCGGACCTTCCTCAACGTGAACGGGGACACCATGGTCGCTCTGCTGGTGGCGCACGGCGCGGATGAGATCGACCGGGACGTGTACGCCGGGACGAAGCCGGTGGTGGAGCCTGTCGCGGAGGCCGCGGCCTGACACGATGGAGTCATGGACGTAGCCGCCCGCACCGCAGCCAACCGCCGCCTGCTCGCCGACTTCTTCGACGGCCTCGACGAGTCCCAGCTGGAGACACAGAGCCTCTGCTCGGCCTGGACGGTGAGGGAGGTGCTGGGCCACAGCGCGATGCCGTTCTCGGTCGGGATCGGGCGGCTGCTGTGGCGCACGCTGCTGGCCCGAGGCTCTATCGACCGGGCCTCGGCCGCGATCGCCGAGGAGCAGGCGCGGCGGCCGGTGGCCGAGCTGACCGGGCTGCTGAGGACGTACGCCACCAAGCGGGTGCCGGCGCCCGGCGTCGGTCCGATGGGGCAGTTCACCGACCACTGCATCCACCTGCGTGACTGCGCCCGGCCGCTCGGTCTCGACACCGACGTCCCGCTCGAGGACTGGCGCGCGGTGCTCGACTGGCTGCCGACCAAGCAGGCCTCGCTCGGGGTGGTCCCGGCCGGCCGGCTCGACGGGCTCGCGCTGCGCGCGACCGACCAGGACTGGTCCTGGACGGCGGCGGACGGCTCGAGCGAGGAGGTCGCCGGTCCCAGTGAGGCCCTGGCGATGGCTCTCTCCGGACGTTCGGTCGCTCTGGCGGATCTCGACGGACCAGGGGTGGCGACGTTGCGGGAGCGGATCGGCTGACCCGGGTAGGCTCCCCGGACGTGGAGGCTCCTGGTCGGATCTGGTTCGGGTACGTCGCCGCGGTGGGCCTCGCGGTGATCGGGTTGTTCACCCTGGATCCGCTGGCGTTCGGCCTGGCCGTCGCCGTGCTGGTCGCGACGGTGCTGGGGGAGTGGTACCGCGGCCGTCAGGCCGCACTGTCCGCTGCCGCGGCGGACACCGACCTTGCGGACTTGGTCTCCCGATGGGCCCGCGGCTGGGCCTACGCCCGGGGCTTCCCCCGCCCTGCGGCGGTGCCCGGAGGCGTACGCGTGGAGGTGGGGGAGCCGGGACGCCGGGTCGAGTGGGTGGCGACCGACGACGCGGACACGCTCGCCAAGCTCGTCGACACCGCCCGGGACACGCCCGAGGCGTGGTTGTCGGTGGTGACCGAGTCGCCCCCGGGCGTACGCCCTTGGTTCGTCGAGGCCGGCCTGGTCGCCAACGATGGCGAGGAGGCGCTGATGTCGATCCAGCTCGCCGACCACGCGTTCCGGCGGCTTCCGGAGGGCTATCGCGCCGAGGTGGATCGCGACGGCGGCCTCATCACCGTGACGGTGCGCGTGGGCGAGGATGTCGCGGCCCGCGGGCGGATCGCCGTCATCGGTGCCGACGCCGTCGCCGACCGGATCCAGACCGAGCCCGAGCACCGGCGCCGTGGTCTCGGCGGCGCGGTGATGAGCCTGCTCGTCTCGGCCGCCCGAGAGGCCGGTGCCATGCATGGCCTTCTGGTCGCCAGCGAGATGGGCGAGCCTCTCTACACCGGCCTCGGCTGGCGCGCCCGAGCCCGTCTGGTGAGCGCGCGAACAGCCACGCCGCGTACCTCCGCCGAGTCCCGGCACGGCTAGCGCCAACTGTGGTTGAGTGTCGCCTATGAGCGACGACGCCGTCATGGTTCCCGACAACCCTGAGCAAGAGGCAGAGGTTGCTGCGTTCTGGGAGGACGTGAAGCATCACGCCCATCTCAGCGCCGCGCCGGGCTACTTCGGTGCGTCCCCGCTGGAAGCGTTGCAGCCACCGGCGTGGGCGTTCGGCGGGACGCCGGAAGAGGCAGACGGGCTGCTCGAGCTCGTTCTCGAAGGGGTGAAGACGGCGACGGCCACTGCGCAGTGGGACTTCGAGAGCGGAGACGAGCCGTTCCCGACCGTGGGTGGCATGAGCATCATCCTCGACGGCTCCGGTCATCCACGAGCCCTCATCGCCACCACCCAGGTCGACGTCGCCCCGTTCCGGGACGTCCCGGCGGAGTTCGCCCGACTGGAGGGCGAGGGCGACCTGTCGCTCGAGTACTGGCGCGAGGTCCACGAACGCTTCTTCACCGAGTTCGCCGGTCCCGACCACGAGTTCAGCGAGGACATGCCGGTCGTGATGGAGCAGTTCGAGCTCGTCTGGCCGAAGCCGGACTGATCCGGAACCCGGGTGTGGGCGGATGACACCGACCGAGCTGACCGAGCGGGTCCGTGAGATCTGCCTCGGGTTCCCGGAGAGCGCCGAGCGGGTCACCCACGGCGCGCCCGGGTTCTTCGTGAAGAAGCAGTTCGTGATGCTGTGGCCGCAGGGACATCACGGGCGCGACGAGCCGCATCTGTGGGCGGCCGCCGCGGCGGGGGTGCAGGCCGAGGTCGTCGGTGACGATCCCGAGCGCTTCTTCGTGCCTCCCTACGTCGGTGGGCGTGGCTGGGTCGGCATGCGGCTCGATGGCGACGTCGACTGGGACGAGGTGGCCGAGATCTGCGAGGACGCCTATCGCCACATTGCGCCACCTCGTCTGCTGCGCGGCCTGGACCGGTAGCGTACGGACATGCCCAACGTCGCCGTCCCGGTCGCTCGGATCCAGCGGTGGGTCGACAACTTCGCCGCGCGCCACGGCGAGACCCGGCTCGGGGTCGACTCCGGCGCGCTGACCGGTGCCGCGGCCGACGGGTCCTCGTTCATCGCGGCGCTGCCGTTCGAGAAGTCGTACGCCGGGCCGGCCGCTGTCGAGGCGTTCATCGCCGCCTCGGCTCCGCCGCGGGACTGGGGCCTGCTGCTGGTGCGCAAGGGCGGCTTCGCGATCGCTCGGATGAGCGGCGGCGAGATCGCTGGCCACAAGATCGGGCGGCGGCACGTCCAGGGGAAGACCAAGGCGGGCGGCTGGAGCCAGCAGCGCTTCGCCCGGCGCCGCGCCAACCAGGCCAGTGCTGCGTACGAGGCGGCGGCCGAGCACGCGGCCCGGATCCTCGACGGGCTGCGAGGCCCGCTCGTCACGGGCGGCGACCACGGCGGTGTCGACGACGTGCTCGCGGACCGGCGGCTGGCCTCCCTCGAGGTGACCGGACCGTGGCTGGCCGTGCAGGACCCCAACCGCGCGGTGCTCGATCAGGCGATCGAGGAGGCGCAGAAGGCGCGGATCGAGGTCCTCAACGCCGACGGCTGACGGGTCAGGGGAGCTGCCAGACTCCTGGCGAACCCTTGACCATCAGGCCGTCGGTCAGCAGTGTCTGACGGGCACGGCGTGCCGCGTAGCGCCAGCGGAGCTCGCCTTCCGGGGTGGTCTCGAAGTCGCCCGGGAGGAGGCTGTCAGTCAGCTGGCTCTCGAGCTCGTCGAGAACGTCGTCGGCAGACATCGATCCGCCGGCGGTCTCGAGGATCTCCAGGATGAGCGGCGCGAAGGCGGCAGGCGGGGTCCACTTGCGGGGAGCGGACTTGGTGACGACCTTCGGCGCGGCAGCCGTCGAGCTCGTCGTGGTCTTGCGTACCCGGGTTGTCGGCTTCGCTGCCCTCTTCGCGGGCGGAGCTGGAGCGGGCGGGGCCGGGGGCCGCCCATGGATGCACTGTGACTTCGGCAGGTCACACAGCTCGCAGTAGTCAGTCTCGGACATCGGCTCAACCATATCGGCCCCAGGATCAAACTCAGCATCCCGTCGTCGCCTCCCGGCGGTGAGTGCCGTTGCGACCTGCGAGGATGCGCTACTTTGGCAAGCATGTGGCAGCCCGACCCAGGGTGGCTCGTCCTCCCCGGCGGCACCGGACCCTCCACGCTGGGGGTCTGGCGCACTGCTGTGGGCGAGGACCAGGAGCCGGTCGTGGTCAAGCGGCTCGGGCAGCCGGGGACGTACGATCCGGCCGAGCTGAGCCGCCGCCGTCACTTCGCCTACTGGCGACGGGCGGCCGACGTCGCGACCTCGGGACTCGTCGACGACTCCCCGGGCATGATCGGCGCGCGTACGAGCGTCGCCGAGGACGACGAGGGCATCACCCTGACCAGCGAATGGGTCGAGGACGCCGCCAACTCCGGGCTCTTCGCAGCGCTCTCCATGGGCCGCTTCGCCGGCGCGGACCTGGGCGAAGCGCGCTGGCTGGCGCGCGACCAGTTCCGCGACCGGATCGCGCGGGTGGAGTACAACGGCGGCTGGCCGACGATGATGCGTACGACCGCCGCGGACATCGCCCACACCCTCTGGGAGCGGCGCGGGCGCTTCACCAACCTCCTCGACGAGCTGCCCCAGGTCGCCCAGCACGGCGACCCCGCGCCGCAGAACCTTCTCGGCCGCACCGACGACGGCGAGCGGCTGATCGCGATCGACTGGTCGAGCCTGGACCACGGTCCTGTCGGCGGTGACCTCGGGCTGTACCTGCTGCACGCCCGGGAGTCGTTCGAACCGCTGCTGGAGGCGTACGTCCTGGGGCTGCCTGCCGGCGTCGCAACCCGCGAGGAGGTGACGCTCGGTGCGCAGATCAGCGCGGTCTACACCGCGCTGAGCCGCGCCGAGTGGGCGCTGAGCCGGATCAAGCCGGGGGAGGGACCGCTGCTCGCGAAGTTCCGCCACCCCGCCGTCGCGCCGCACCTGCGGACCCTGCAGAAGCAGGCACCGCTGGTCGAGGCGCTGCTCGAGATGTAGCGGGGGCCAGGACGGTTACGGGTTGTCGAGATCCCGAGCCTTGAACGTGTCGCAGCCGGCGATCGAGTCAGGGGTGGTCATGCCCTTCCGGAACCAGGCGATCCGCTGCTCGGAGGAACCGTGGGTGTACTGCGAGGTGTCGACGCGGCCGGTGGTCCGGGACTGGATGTGGTCGTCGCCGACGGTCTTGGCGGCATCGATGCCCTCGGTGATGTCCTGATCCGAGATGTCGACGATGAACCCGTCGCCCTCGGCAGCTGCGGTCCACATACCGGCGTAGCAGTCGGCCTGCAGCTCCAGGCGTACGGCGTCGGACTCGGGACCCTGCTGAGTGCGCACCTGGCCCATGGTGCCGAGCAGGTTCTGGATGTGGTGGCCGTACTCGTGGGCGAGCACGTAGGCGCGTACGAAGGTGGTGTCCTGCCCGCCGAGCTGCTCGAAGATGGAGTCGAAGAACGTCGGGTCGAGGTAGATCGTCTGGTCGGCCGGGCAGTAGAACGGGCCGACGGAGCTCGACGCGGAGCCGCAGCCGCCGGTCTGGACCTGGTCGGAGAAGATCACGACCGCCTGCTCGGGCTGGAACCGGCCGGAGAGGTCGCGCTGGGAGTCCCAGTAGCCGGTCATCGAGTTCTCGAGGGCGACGAAGGCGCAGTTCTCATCGTTGTTGGCGTCCTCGCCGGTCTGGCACGACCCGAAGTCGCCGGTCTCGCCGCCGTCGGCCGCCTGCAGGCCGCCGAAGGTGCCGGTGCCCACCGAGCTCGTGCCTCCGCTGTCGCCGAGGACCTGCGGGCCGACGCCGGTGCACTGGGTGATGAGGAAGAAGAGCAGCAGCACGATGACGGTGCCGATCCCGCCGCTCGCCTTGCCACCGGGGATCGGGATCCGGCCGCCACCTCCACCACCGAACCCGCCACCGCCACCGCCGGAGGTCCGGCTGGTGTCGAGTCTGGCCTTCGGGTTGAACCGCATCTTGTCCCCCTGGAGGTGGTGATGTGTGGGACCGAGTGCCCCGCCCATACACTAGTGACGGAGATGATCACTGCCCATGACCTAGAAGTCCGCGTCGGCGCCAGACTTTTGATGGAGAACGTCACATTCCGAGTCGGACCCGGCGACAAGGTCGGGCTCGTAGGCCGCAACGGCGCTGGGAAGACGACTCTGACGAAGGTGCTCGCCGGCGACCACCTGCCCGCCTCCGGAACGGTGTCCAACACCGGTGAGATCGGCTATCTGCCCCAGGACCCGCGGGTCGGCGACCCCGAGGTGATCGCCAAGGACCGGATCCTGTCCGCGCGCGGCCTCGACGATGCCGTACGCCGCATGCGGATCGCCGAGGAGGAGATGGGCTCCGAGGATCCGAACGTGCGCGAGAAGGCGATGAAGCGCTACCAGCGCGCCCACGACGAGCTCGACGCGGGCGGTGGCTACGCGGCCGAGACCGAGGCCCTGCAGATCGCCCAGTCACTCGGCATCCCGGACCGGATCATGACCCAGCCGCTCAAGACGTTGTCGGGCGGCCAGAGGAGACGCGTCGAGCTGGCGCGCATCCTCTTCTCGTCGGCCGAGGTGCTGATCCTCGACGAGCCGACCAACCACCTCGACGCCGACTCGATCATCTGGCTGCGCGACTGGATGAAGTCCTACAAGGGCGGCTTCATCGTGATCTCCCACGACAACGATCTGCTCGCCCAGACGGTCAACAAGGTCTTCCACCTCGACGCCAACCGCGAGGTGATCGACATCTACAACATGCCGTGGAAGCAGTACCTCGTGCAGCGCGAGACCGACGAGGCGCGCCGCAAGCGTGAGCTGATGAACGCGCAGAACAAGGCCAAGACGCTCACCGACCAGGCCAACAAGATGCGCGCCAAGGCCACCAAGGCGACGGCGGCGCAGAGCATGCTCAAGCGCGCAGAGAAGATCATGGCCGGTGTCGAGGGGGAGCGGAAGCAGGAGAAGGTCGCGGCGATCAAGTTCCCCTCGCCCGCGCCCTCCGGCAAGACCCCGCTCACCGCCAACGACCTCTCCAAGTCGTACGGCGCGCTCGAGGTCTTCACCGCCGTCGACCTGGCGATCGACCGAGGAACCCGGGTGGTCATCCTCGGGCTCAACGGTGCCGGCAAGACCACGATGCTGCGGATCCTGGCCGGCGTCGACCAGCCCGACACCGGCGAGGTCGTGCCGGGCCACGGGCTGAAGGTCGGCTACTACGCCCAGGAGCACGAGACCCTCGACACCAAGCGGTCGGTGCTGGAGAACATGCAGTCCTCGGCGCCGCAGCTCACCGACACCGAGGCGCGCACCGTGCTGGGTGCGTTCCTCTTCACCGGCGACGACGTGCACAAGCCCGCCGGGGTGCTCTCCGGTGGGGAGAAGACCCGGCTGGCCCTGGCCTCCCTGGTCGTCTCCGCCGCCAACGTGCTCCTGCTCGACGAGCCCACCAACAACCTCGACCCGGCCTCCCGCGAGGAGGTGCTCAACGCGATCCGCCGCTACGAGGGCGCGATCGTGCTGGTCACCCACGACGAGGGCGCCGTGCACGCTCTGGAGCCCGACAAGGTGCTCATCCTCCCCGACGGCGTCGAGGACCTGTGGAACGAGGAGTACGCCGACCTGGTCTCGCTCGCGTAGCGGTCAGGTCAGCGTTCGGACGAACGTCACCGGCATCGAGGTCGGGTAGCGGTAGGAGAGCGAGTCGGTGTTGCGCTCGACCTGGTCGGCCGGCACCGCGAGGGAGACCTCGGGCAGGCGCTCCAGAACGGTGCGTACGGCCGCTTGGACGATGATCGTGCCCGGCCGCTGGGCGGGGCAGGAGTGGGGCCCGGCGCTCCACGACATGTGGGCGCGGTTGCCGATCTCCAGCCACGGGTCGCCGCCGGTCATCAGCGGATCCACGTTGGCGGCCGCGATGCATGGCACCACGGCATCGCCCTTACGGATCAGCTGACCGCCGAGCTCGACGTCGCGCAGCGCGAACCGCGGGGTGATGTTGTAGCAGGGAGGGTCGCGCCACATGACCTCCTCGATCGCCTGGTCGACGTCGAGGCGGCCCCCGCGCAGCCGGCCGGCGAAACGCTCGTCGGAGAGCATCAGCAGCAGGGTCTGGGTGATGGTCGCGATGGTCAGCTCGTTGCCGGCGATGATCATCACGATCATCGCCTCCATGACCTCGTTGTCGTCCCACAGGCCGGGGTCGTCGATCAGGTGCGAGGTGACGTCGTCCTGGGGCTCCCTGCGGCGCTTGGCGATGTGGTCGACGATCTCCACGGCCAGCTCGATGACGCCCTCCTGGGCGAGCTGGCCGCCACCGAGGACCTTGTGGGCGGCCTTGCGCATCGAGTCGCCGACCTCATGGCCCATGCCGAACATCGCGGCGACCGACAGCAGCGGGATCAGGACCGCGTAGTCCTGGACCAGATCGGCCTCGCCGCGCTCGAGCATGTCGTCGACGAGGTCGTTGCAGATGCTGCGTACCTTCGCGGCGTAGCCGTGCTCGTCGACACGCGAGAGCGCCCGGTCGACCGGCGAGCGCAGCCGCCGCCGGAGCTCGCCGTCGTTGTGGAAGGAGTTCTGCCGAGTGGTCACGAAGGGATAGATCGGCATGTCCGGCAGGATCTTGCCCTCCTGGACCGCGCTCCAGTTGTCGCCGTTGCGGGAGAAGACGTCCTCGTTCCGGATGACCTCGCTGAACTCGGCATAGCCCATCGCGAACCAGAGGCGTACGCCGGGGGAGAGCTCGCCGGGAGCCACCGGGCCCCACTCGGCCCGAAGCCGTTGGTGCACCTCTCTTGCCCGAGGCCCGACGGTCTCGGGCGCCTGGACGAGGTCGGTGAGATCGGCGAGACGTACGGTGCGGGTGGGAGTCATCGCGAGGAGTGCCTGTCGGTCGTGGATCGGGGGTCAGTGCGTCTTCAGGGCATGGCGCACGAGCGCGGCGAGTGCTCGGACGCAGGCGTTGCGGTTCTTGGCGTTGCACACCACGATCGGGGTCTCGTCGTCGAGGTCGAGCGCCGTGCGGATCTGGTCGGGCTCGTAGTTCGGCGCGCCCGGGAACTGGTTGATCGCGACCACGAACGGCAGGGACGTACGCGTCTCGAGCTGGTCCAGCACCTCGAAGGAGTCCTCCAGCCGGCGGGTGTCGACCAGGACGAGGGCACCGGCGGCGCCCTCGGCGAGGCCGGACCACAGATCCCAGAAGCGGCGCTGCCCCGGGGTGCCGAACAGGTAGAGCGCGATCTCGTCGGTCAGCGTGATCCGGCCGAAGTCCATCGCGACCGTGGTCGTCGTCTTCTCCGGGGTCGCCGCGACCTCGTCGATCCCCTCGCTGGCCTGGGTGATCGTCTCCTCGGTGCGCAGCGGCTCGATCTCGCTGACCGAGCCGATCAGGGTGGTCTTGCCGACTCCGAAGGAGCCGACCACCAGGATCTTGACCGACTCGACGACCGTGGGCGCCAGATAGTGGCTGTCGCCAGGGGTGGGCTCAGAGGTGGTTGAGAGCATGCAGGACCTTCTGGAGGGTTTCGCGGGACGGGCCGGCGGCGGCGTCGCTGTCGGGACGTACGCCGATCAGGCCGGCGTCGATCATGTCCGAGGCGATCACTGCCAAGACGCTGACCGGCTGGCCGAGATGGACGGCCATCTCGGCCATGGAGATCACGCCGAGGCACTGGGAGAGGACCTCGCGCTCCTGACGGCCCACCGACGAGTCCGTGGCCGCCGGGCTGGTGTGGCCGATCAGCAGCGTCGCCGGCGTCAGCCGATGGGTCGGCCGGGCACGACCACCCGTCCGGACATAGGACCGGATCGGGTGGTCGACGTAGTCGTCAGAAGCGTCGGGCATCGGCTCGGGTCGGCTCAGATCGAACGTCTCGGGGTGCTCATCGCGCGCTCTCCGAGCATCAGGACGGTCGCCTGCATCTGCTGGGCGACCAGCGCCGGGTCGATGCTCATCTCGGTGACGACCGCGAGACGGGAGCCGTCGCCGGCGCCACGGATGAACAGGAAGCCGCCGTTGAACTCGACCATCACCTGACGAGGGTGGGCGTCGGCGCCGAACTGGCGGCTGATCCCGTGCCCGAGCGAGGTCAGGCCGGCGCACGCCGCGGCCAGCTTGTCGGCCTCTTCACGCGGGGTGTGGCTCGTGCGGACCCGGACGAGCCCGTCGGCGGAGAGGACCACGACATGACGTACGCCGCGTACTCCCGCGACCAGCTCCAGCATCCAGCTGTTCTCATCGGTCATGGTTCCTCCAGTGGTTCTCGGATGCGGAATCGGTCTCCGCGGCGGTGCTGCCGTTCTCGGGGCCGACGGCCTGATGCGGGATGGTCGTGCCGGCCGCGGGTGTGGCCGGGGTGCTGAGGAAGCTGCCCATCCAGGCGCCCGCCTGCTCGGCGGTCGGCTCGGGGCGTGCCGGGACGGGCTGGCTCGCCGCGAGCTGCTGTCCGGTCGCGAAGCGCTGGCCGCGCTTCGAGCGGCGCTGCGGCAGGCCGTCGGAGGTGAACAGCGACGGCTCGCGCTGCTGGCTCTGCTCGCGGTCGGGAACGGGATCGGGGGCGCTCGGGGTGCTGTGCACGGGCCAGGCCGCCGGCGGGGGCGTCGACGGGGACGGCGCCTTCGGCGCCCTCGACAGGAGCGCGGCGGGGACGGGGGTCGAGGTCGGCGTACGCGGCGCGACCGGCTCGAGCGCGGCCGGGCTCAGCGGGGTGGTCATCGCCTCGGGAACGAGCACGGCGACCCGCAGGCCGCCGTGGACGGACTCGGTCAGGTCGACACGGAACCCGTGCCGGCGTACGTAGGTGCCGACCACCGCCAGTCCGGTCTGCGGGATCTCGCCGAGGTCGTGCAGGCGAACCTGTCGGGTGCCCGAGGCGATCTCACGCATCCAGGCCAGGTTGGTCTCGTCCATGCCGACGCCCGCGTCGTCGATCTCGAGGGCCGCTCCGCGGCGTACGGAACGGATCGTGACCAGCACCTCCGTCGCCGGCGGCGACGACTGGGTCGCATTGGCCAGGAGCTCGGCCACGAGGTGGATCAGCGGCTCGACGTACGCACCCTGGACCGCGACCGGCGGGTCACCCTCGACCCGGACCCTGCGGTAGGCCGTGATCCGGCCGGCCGCGCCGCGTACGACGTCGGCGATCGCGAGCGGGTCACGCCAGTGCTGCCCGGGCTGCTCCCCGCACAGCGTGGCTATGCTCTGCGCCAGCCGCGCCTGCTGCGCCGCCGCGTGGTCGACCCGCATCCCCGCCTCGAGCACGTCCGGCTCGGCCGGGAACTTCGCCACCATCCGCGTCGACTCCTCCTGGATCCGGTGCGCCGACGCCTGCACCTTGCGAGACAGCGACAGCACCGCCACCCGCATCCCGGCCTCCCCACCCCTCCCAGCCGAGAGGTCAGGCGCGTCGGCCGAGACGTCAGGTACGTCGGTCGAGACGTCGGGTACGTCGGTCGAGACGTCAGGTACGTCGGTCGAGACGTCAGCTACGTCGGCCGAGACGTCATCAGGTGACGCGTCGGCCGACGTACGTGACGCTTCGGCCTGCGCGCCTGACGCTTCGGCCGACGGGAGTGACGCTTCGGCGGGGGCTTGTGCGGGAGCGGTGTCATAGGCCATCGCGGTGAGCCACAGGGTGAGGGCGACGACGGGTACGCCGGCGAGGATCCACGGCCAGAACCACTGGTCACCGGAGGCGGTGACGAAGATGACGGGGGAGAGCGCGACGAAGAGGAGGATCGCGGTACTGCAGAACCATGGACCGGCTCGATGGAGTCGGACCAGGAGTGGTCGGGTCATGTCAGGGCACCTGGTGTGGGGGTGAACAGTCATGGCATGAACCCGCGGGTTCAGGGCAGTCTGGACGAATCCTGATCCAGCCCCCGGAGACCGGCGCACACACGCGCTCCACTTCATACCACCAACAGAGCGCTTGGTCACCTACCTCAGGTGATTTTGACCATATTTCGACGAACCATCCCGAGGCGGCCGAACCTGGCCGGGCGAACTAGGGTGACGGGGTGTCACAAATGGGTCCAGGCTTCGGTGCGAGCGGCGGGGCGATGGGCGGCGGCGGGATCATGCGCAACCTGCGCGCCGACCGGACGGTTCTCCAGCGCGGGTTGCCGAAGGGCACGCTGAAGCGCGTCATCTCCTACGCCGGGCCCCACCGGGCTCTGATCAGCGCGTTCCTGGTGTTCACGGTCTTCGACGCCGCGCTCGTGGTGGTGACCCCGCTGCTCACCCAGCGCCTCATCGACGACGGCGTGCTCGAGAAGAACGTCTCCGTGGTGGTCTGGCTGGCCGCGGCGATGGCGTTGGTGGCCGTCATCGACATGTGTTTCGGGATCGTCTCGGGCTGGCTCTCGACCCGCATCGGCGAGGGACTCATCTTCGACCTGCGCACCCAGGTCTTCGGCCACGTCCAACGCCAGTCGCTGGCCTTCTTCACCCGGGCGCAGACCGGCGCGCTGGTCAGCCGCCTGAACACCGACGTGCTCGGCGCGCAACGGGCTTTCACCTCGACCCTGTCCAACAGCGTCTCCAACCTGATCTCGCTGGTCGTGGTCGGCGCGGCGATGCTGGTGCTGTCATGGCAGGTGACGCTGATGTGCGTCGCGCTCTTCCCGATCCTGTTCCTGACCTCGCGCTGGGTCGGCCGCCGGCTGGCCGGCCTGACCCGCGAGCAGATGGACGGCAACGCGGCGCTGGCGACGACGATGACCGAGCGGTTCAACGTCGGTGGGGCGCTCCTGCTCAAGCTCTTCGGCCGCCGTGAGGAGGAGGACGCCGCGTTCGCGCAGCGAGCCGATGTCGTACGCCGTCTGGGCATCCGGATCGCGCTGCTGACCCGCCTGTTCGGGGCGACCATGCAGGTGGTCCCGGCGCTGGCGACCGCGCTGGTCTACGGCGTCGGCGGCTGGATGGTGATCCAGGGCGACGTCACGCTCGGCACCCTGACCGCACTCGGTCTGCTGCTGGTGAGGCTGCTGGGGCCGCTGCAGGCGCTCTCCAACGTACGCATCGACGTGATGACCGCGCTGGTCAGCTTCGACCGCGTCTTCGAGGTCCTCGACCTGCCCTCTCTGATCAAGGAGAAGCCGGACGCGGTCGAGGTGCCGGCGGACGCCGCGTCGGTGCGGTTCCGCCATGTCGCCTTCACCTACCCGGGCGCCGACGAGGTCTCGCTCGCCTCCCTCGAGACGATCGCGCGCCCGGAGAGCCGGGAGGTGCGCGAGGTGCTGACCGACATCGACTTCGTGGCCGAACCGGGGGAGATGGTCGCCCTGGTCGGACCCTCCGGCGCCGGGAAGTCGACGATCACCCACCTGATCGCGCGGCTCTACGACGTACGCTCCGGGGCGGTCGAGGTCGGCGGCCTCGACGTGCGCGACGTGACCCTGGAGTCGCTCGAGGCCGCGGTCGGCTACGTGACCCAGGACGCCCACATGTTCCACGACTCGGTGCGCGGCAACCTGCTCTACGCCCGCCCCGGCGCCTCCGACGGCGACGTCTGGGCAGCCCTGGAGGCTGCCCAGGTCGCCAACGTCATCAAGGGCCTCCCGGACGGCCTCGACACCGTCGTCGGTGACCGCGGCTACCGCCTCTCCGGCGGCGAGCGCCAGCGGCTCGCGATTGCCCGGCTGCTGCTGAAGGCGCCCCACATCGTCGTGCTCGACGAGGCCACCGCCCACCTCGACTCCGAGTCCGAGGCCGCGGTCCAGACCGCTCTGGACGCCGCGCTGGAGGGACGTACGTCCATCGTCATCGCCCACCGGCTCTCCACCATCCGCGCCGCCGACCGCATCCTGGTCGTCGAGGACGGACGGGTCGTGGAGTCCGGCACCCACGAGTCTCTGCTCGCCGCGGGCGGGCTCTACGCGGAGCTCTACGAGACGCAGTTCCGCCGGTAGGCGGTCAGCTCTTCCCGCTGCGTTCCTTCTCGTACGCCGCCTGGTAGGCGGCCTTCACGGCCTGCTTCTGGGCAAGCTTGGCGGCCTTCTTGCGGCTGCGCTCATCGGCCGGCTCGTCGCTGTCGGCGGTGTCATCGTCTTGTGCAGGGGCGTCCTGGCGCTGGGTGCGCCGCTCGTCGTACATCAGGTAGAAGAAGCCGGCGATGGCGAGGACGCCGAAGAACCACCACTGCAGTCCGTAGAAGAAGTGGGGGCCGTTGTCGAGCTCGGGCAGGTCGGCCTGGCGCAGCTGGGTGGCGGGCTCGGGGGACTCGCTGTCGAGGTGGAGCCAGCCCGTCAGGAGCGGCTCGTCGACCACCTTCGCGACCTGGGTCGAGGAGAGTGCGCGGGTGGCGTGGTAGCCGTCGACCTGGGCGACGTCGGTCGAGTCGCCGGTGCCGTCGGCGCGTACCCAACCGGTGATCGTGACCTCACCCGACGGCGGCGCCGGGAGGTCCTCGAACTCGTCCTGGGACTCGGTCTGCAGCCAGCCGCGGTCGACGAGCACCGCGCTGCCGTCGGCGAGCACCAGCGGGACGACGATGTCGACGCCCTTCGCGTCGTCGGGGGTGCGGTAGCGCCAGATGATCGTGTCGTCGACCGCGTACGTCCCGGTCGCGGTCACCCGCCGCCATTCGTCCTTCTCGGCGACCTTCTGGCCCGGGGCCAGTACGTCGGAGACGGGCGCGGGCTCGGCGTGCTCGTTGACGCGGACGATCTGGTTGCTGGCCTTGCGGTCCTCGAGACGGTCGAACTGCCACTGGCCCAACCACCAGGTCCCGTAGGCCAGGATCAGCACGAACACCGTGAAACCGGCCCAGCGTCGGCTGAGCAGGAAACGGAACGAACTCACCCCACGAGACTAACTGGCATGCGGTCCTCACTCACGATCCGGGTCGAGCCTGCCTAGACTGGTGTGATGACGACCTCCCCGACAGATCAGACCCAGCAGAGGCTCGTCGACCGGTTCGGCCGGGTCGCGACGGATCTGCGGGTCTCTCTGACCGACCGCTGCAATCTGCGGTGCACCTACTGCATGCCGGCGGAAGGGCTCGACTGGCTGCCAGGCGACGAGGTGCTCACCGACGACGAGGTGGTGCGGCTGATCGGCGTCGCCACGGGGCAGCTCGGCGTACGCGAGGTGCGGTTCACCGGCGGGGAGCCGCTGGTGCGGCGCGGGCTGGTCTCGATCGTCGCGCGCACCCGCGAGGTCGCCCCCGAGGCGGAGCTCTCCATCACCACGAACGCGCTGGGGCTGGCCAAGATGGCCGGGTCCCTCGCCGAGGCCGGGCTCGACCGGGTCAACGTGTCGCTGGACTCGATCCGGCCGGAGATCTTCGCTGAGATCACCCGTCGCGACCGGCTGGCCGACGTGGTCGCCGGGCTGGAGGCCGCGGCCGACGCCGGCCTGGGACCGATCAAGATCAACGCGGTTCTGCTGCGGGGAGTCAACGACGACCAGGCTGCCGAGCTGCTCGGCTGGTCGGTCGAGCGTGGCTACGAGCTGCGGTTCATCGAGCAGATGCCTCTTGACGCGCAGCACGGGTGGTCGCGCGACAAGATGGTGACCGCCGACGAGACTCTGGCGGCGCTGTCTGCGGCCTTCGACCTGACGCCCGCGGAGGAACCCCGAGGCAGCGCGCCCGCCGAGCTCTTCTACGTCGACGGCGGCCCGGCCAAGGTCGGCATCATCGCCTCCGTCACCCGCCCCTTCTGCGGCGACTGCGACCGGGTGCGCCTCACCGCCGACGGGCAGGCGCGCGACTGCCTGTTCGCGCGTTCCGAGTCGGACCTGCGTACGCCGCTTCGTGCCGGCGCCTCCGACGACGATCTCGCTGCCCGGTGGGTCACCGCCATGGCCGGCAAGCGCGCCGGCCACGGCATCGACGACCTCGGCTTCCTCCAGCCCGACCGCCCCATGTCCGCCATCGGCGGCTGACCACCAGCCGAGGCGTCACCCGCGCCGGCCGAGTTGGCATCCGGGTGACGCCTCGGCCGGCGGGAGTGACGCCTCGGCGGGTCAGGAGCCGACGCGTTCGAGGGCGTCCAGGACGAGGTCCCAGTAGCCGTCGACGTCGAGGGTGATCGCGACCTGGGCGTTGGGCGGCTCGTCGAGGCGGCCGTGCAGGTCGACGACGGTGGCGCCGCGGGTCCAGCGGCCCGCGGTCTCGGCCGCCACGAACGACTTGTGCCAGGTGATCAGGCCGGGGTCGATGAGGGCCGCGATGGTGCAGGGGTCGTGGACCGGGGGAGCGGTGAAGTCGAAGATGTCGGAGTAGGTGCCGCCGAAGAAGCCCATCAGGTCGGCGCACGCCCGGCCCACCGGATGGTCCATGGCCCGCATCCGCGCGACTACCTCGGCAGTGGCCAGCGCCTGGTGGGACAGGTTGAGCCCGACCATCCGGATCGGCAGGCCGCTGGTGAGGACGAGGTCGAGCGCCTCGGGGTCGGCGTAGGCGTTGAACTCGGCGGCCGGCGTGGTGTTGCCGCGCTCGGCCGAGCCGCCCATGAACACAATCTCCGCGATGTGAGGACCGACCTCGGGATGGTCGCGCAGCAGCACCGCGACGTTGGTGATCGGCCCGGTCGCGACCACGGTGACGGGCTCCGGCGCGGCCAGGAGGGACGTACGCAGGAACTCGACCGCGCCCAGTGCGACCGGCGCAGCGAGCGGTTCGGGGAGGTCGGGTCCGTCGATCCCGGTCGCGCCGTGGATGAAGTCGCCGATGTGGATCTCGCCGGCCAGCGGCCCGGCGGCACCGGTGGCGACCGGGACATCGGGCCGGTGCGCCAGCGCCAGGATCCGCTGGGCGTTGTAGGTCGCCTTCTCCACCCGGCAGTTGCCGAACGTGGTGGTGATGCCGAGCAGGTCGATGTGCGGGCTGCCGAGAGCCAGCAGGATCGCGATGGCGTCGTCGTGGCCGGGGTCGCAGTCGAGGAGCACAGGGATCGGGTTCATCGCACGACCTCTCCGGGGGAACGGCTAGTGAGGGACGACGTCCTTGAGGAATCCGCGCGCTCCCAGGAAGTCGCTGAGCGACTCCTTGTGCGTCTCGCACGCGAGCCAGATCTTACGCCGATCGGCCGTGTGGATCTTGGGATTGTTCCACTGCAGCTCCCACGAGCCGGGGTCCTGGCAACCCTTGGCCGAGCACAGGTCGGAGTCGAGCGCGCCCATCAGAGCTCGCCCTTCTCCCGGAGCTGCTGCTCGCGCCCGCTGTTGAGCTGGCGCGGCCCGTAGGGCGAGTCCATCAGGTTCATCTCGTCGCTCTTGGTGTTGGTCGCGTTGGCCATGACGACCGCGACGTAGGGCAGGATCAGCGCCCCCGCGATCAGGATCGGCCACAACCAGCCGATACCGGCGAGACCGGCGATCACGGCACCGATGAAGCACAGCGAACGGATCGACATCGAGATGGCGTAGCGCTTCTGGCGCATCGCGATGTCCTCGGCGCGGCTACGCCCGGCGGTGGTGATCCTGATCGGTTGCGCCTTGGACATACCGCCAGTCTAGGTCGTGGCCGATGGCACCCGGTCAATGGTGTGGTCCCAACAGGGGCGCTCCGAAAGACCTTGGAGGGTTCTCACAAGCAAATCCAAGGCATTGGTCGTACGCCGAAGTAATCGCTACCGTCGCGCCTGTGACTGACAGTGAAAACCCCACAAGGCCACCCCGCTCGGTGCTCGTCACCGGCGGCAGCCGTGGCATCGGCCGGGCGATCGCCGAGGCGTTCCTCGCCAACGGTGACCACGTCGCCGTGACCTCCCGCAAGGGCGGGGCCCCCGAAGGGGCTCTGGACCTGGTGTGTGACATCACCGACCCGGCCGCCGTCGAGGAGGCGTACGCCGCGGCCGAGGCCGCCCACGGACCCGTCGAGGTCCTCGTCGCCAATGCCGGGATCACGAAGGACACCCTCGTGCTCCGGATGTCGGAGGAAGACTTCACCTCCGTGATCGACACCAACCTGACCGCGTCCTTCCGGCTCGCCAAGCGTGCCTCGAAGGGCATGCTGCGGCTGCGCCGCGGGCGGATCATCTTCATCTCCTCGGTCGTCGGGCTGCTGGGCAACCCCGGCCAGGTCAACTACGCGGCCTCCAAGGCCGGGCTGGTCGGCATGGCCCGCTCGCTCGCACGCGAGCTCGGCTCGCGGGGCATCACCGCCAACGTGGTCGCGCCGGGGTTCGTGGAGACCGAGATGACCGCGGTCCTCACCGATGAGCAGCAGAAGGCGATCACGGACCGGGTCCCGTTGGGGCGCTATGCGTCACCGGACGAGGTGGCCTCGGCCGTGACGTGGTTGGCTGATGCGGGTTATGTGACCGGGGCCGTGATCCCGGTCGACGGCGGACTTGGAATGGGGCACTGATCATGGGTTTGTTGGACGGCAAGACTGTTCTCGTCGCGGGGGTCACGATGGACTCCTCGATCGGCTTCGCGGTCGCCAAGGTGGCCCAGGAGCAGGGCGCCCGCGTCCTGATCTCCAACTTCGGCCGCGCGCTGTCGATCACCAAGCGGATCGCGAAGCGGCTCCCCGAGGAGCCGCCGGTCCTCGACCTCGACGTGACCAACCAGGAGCACCTCGACGGCCTCGCCGACGCGCTCCGCGCCGAGGGCGTCGAGCGGCTCGACGGAGTCGTGCACTCGATCGCGTACGGCAACCCCGAGACGCTCCTGGGCGGCAAGTTCCTCGACGGCCCCTGGGACGACGTCTCCCAGGCGGTCCAGGTCAGCGCCTACTCGCTGAAGTCGCTCGCGATGGCGACTCGCCCCCTCCTGGCCGAGGGCTCGTCGATCGTGGGGCTGACCTTCGACGCGACGATCGCCTGGCCGGCGTACGACTGGATGGGTGTCGCCAAGGCCGCGCTCGAGTCGACCTCGCGCTACCTCGCCCGCGATCTCGGTCCTGACGGGATCCGCTGCAACCTCGTCTCCGCGGGGCCGCTCAAGACCCTCGCCGCCAAGGCGATCCCCGGCTTCGAGGAGCTCGACGAGGGCTGGGGCACCCGGGCGCCGCTGGGTTGGGACAACACCGACCAGGGCCCGACCGCGAAGGCCGTCTGCGCGCTGATCTCGGACTTCTTCCCGGCGACCACCGGCGAGATCATCCATGTCGACGGGGGCTATCACTCGCTGGGTGCGTGAGGTCATAGGGTTGCCGCATGCGGACCCTTGTCATCATGCGGCACGCCAAGGCGGAGTCGTCGGCACCCACCGACTACGAGCGTCAGCTGACCGAGCGCGGCCATGCCGACGCGGTCGCAGCGGGGCAGTGGTTGGCCGAGCAGGGCGTGGTCCCCGACTACGTGCTGGTCTCGGCGGCCGACCGCGCCACCCAGACCTGGGAGGACGTCGCGCTCGGGGCGTCGTGGGACCTGACTCTGGCGGAGTACGACCAAGGTCTGTACGCCGCCGGGACCTCCACCGCCCTCGACCTCGTCCGCGGCGTCGATGACGGCATCTCGACGGTCGTGGTGATCGGTCACAACCCGACCGTGTTCTCGCTCGTGCAGCTCCTCGATGACGGCGAGGGCGACGACGAGGCCGGCAACGAGCTCGCCCTCGGCTTCCCGACATCCGCCGTCGCCGTGCTCACCTACGACGGCGACTGGTCCGAGCTCGACGAGGCCGAAGCCTCCGTCACCGCCTTCCACGTCGCTCGCGCCTGACCGCCGAGACGTCAGCGGCGTCGGCCGAGGCGTCACGTACGTCGCTCGAGATGTCACACCGCTGCCAACTCGGCTGACGCGGGTGACGTCTCGGCAGATCGGATGGGCGGATACTGAGACCGACCTCGAGACTGGGCATTGGCGAGAGGTCACTCGCGTCGGGCGAGGCGTCAGGCAGGTCGGTCGAGGCGTCAGCGGCGTCGGCCGAGGCGTCACACGGCTGCCAACTCGCCCGACGTACCTGACGCCTCGCCCGACGTAGCTGACGCCTCGCCCGACGTAGCTGACGCCTCGGCCGACGTACCTGACGCCTCCGCGGGGGCGGGTCAGATGAGCGGCGGGGCGGGGGTGACGATGCCGGCTTCGGCGTCGGCGGCCTCGATCTCCTCGCGGGAGATGCCGAGGAGATACATGATCGTGTCGAGGTAGGGGACGTTGATCGCGGTCCCGGCGGCCGAACGTACGGCCGGCTTGGCGTTGTAGGCGATGCCGAGGCCGGCGGCGGCGAGCATGTCGAGGTCGTTGGCGCCGTCGCCGATGGCGACGGTGGCGGCCTCGGGGATGCCGATCTCGGCGGCGAACTCGCGGAGCGCGCGAGCCTTGCCGGCCCGGTCGACGACCTCGCCGACCACCTCTCCGGTGAGTACGCCGTCGACGATCTCGAGCTCGTTGGCGCGGGCGTAGTGGATGCCGAGGTCGGCCGCCAACCGGTCGGTGATCTGCGAGAACCCGCCCGAGACGATGGCGAAGCGGTAGCCGAGGCGGCGCAGGGTGCGGACCATCGTCCGCGCTCCCGGGTTGAGCTGCAGCCCGGCGTACACCTCGTCCAACGCGGTCGCGGGGACGCCCTTGAGGTACTTCACCCGGCCACGGAGCGACTCCTCGAAGTCGAGCTCGCCGCGCATGGCCGCCTCGGTGACCGAGGCGACCTCCTTCTCGTAGCCCGCATGGGCGGCGATCATCTCGATCACCTCGCCGTCGATCAGCGTCGAGTCGACGTCCATGACGATCAGGCGCATGCCGCGGCGGACGAGGTTGGCGGGCTGTACGGCGATGTCGACGCCCTGGGCGGCGGCCTCGGCCGCCAGCGTGACCCGCAGCTCGTCGGGAGAGGCGCCGGAGACGTGCAGGTCGAACGCGGTGACCGGGTAGCGGGCCAGCCGGATGATCCGGTCGATGTTGCCGCCGGCGGAGGCGATCGTCCGCGTCACCGATGCGAGTGCGGCCGCCTTCAGCGGAAGACCCAGCACCGTCACCCGGGCGCGGTCGGCAGGCTCCCGCGGGGTGTCGCCGACGCCCTCCTCGATCTCGACGGTCATGTCGAGAGCGTGGGCGGTCTCCTCGATCGCGTGCTTGAGCGCGTCGGTGCTCGCCGCGTCAGCCGGGGCGGTCACCAGGAGCCCGAGCACGAGCCGCGCCCGCAGCACGATCTGCTCCAGGTCGACCACGTCGACCCCAGCCAACGCGAGCGTCGCCAGGGTGGCCGAGGTCAGCCCGGGACGGTCGTTTCCGGCGAGGGTGATCAGCAGGGTGTCGGGACGGCGCTCGAGCGCGTCGAATTCCTCGGTCATCTCTGCAAACGATAGTGGAGCCGGCGGCCGCGTCTCAGTTCGGCGGCCACACCTCGGGCGATCCGGCCGCGGTGAGCGCCCTCCGCGCGGCGCGGTCGAGGCCGACCAGGGCCTCCCGCCGCCGCAGCATCTCCGAGGCGGACACGGCGCCGCCCTCGTCCTCGAGTGCCACCGCGACGATCTCCCGGGCCTGTACGCCCCGGGCGGCGAGCTCCACGCACCGCGGCGGCACCCCGGGAGCCCCGGCCAGCGAAGGCCGGTGGCGGAGGTTCATCAGCCGGTCGGCGACCTCGGGCCGCCACCGCGCGACGTCGAGCTCGGCGAGCGCCGTCGCCGACTCGGTCAGCGCGAGCCGGAGGGCCCGGTCGGCCTCGCCGACGTCGGGGAGCTGACGCCGCTGGGCCGGGTACGCCTGCCACTCGACGACCGCGCCGACCCGGACCGGCACGAGCCCGATCCCGGCGTCGCTCACCACCGCCTCGCCGGCCTCCATCGCGGCCGTGTTGAAGGCCCGGGGTCCGCCCAGCCCGACCGGGTCGCCCTCGGCGGGGAAAGCGACCCCGACACAGGTCGCGCCCTCCGTACGCAGCCGCCCCATCCCGCTGACGAAGGTGTCCGCGACCCCCTCGGTGCCACCGAGCCCGAGCGCGGCCAGGCCGCTGACGGTATGGGTCGCGTCGGGCCCGATCACCGCATCGAGCACCAGGTCGGTGACTGCCTCACCGCGCAGCCACGCCGTCACCCACCAGGCCAGGCGCAGCGCCTCGGGGGTGGTCTCCAGCGACCCTGAATTCAGCTCCGCATCGTCGACACTCACAGCCGCCTACCCTAACCCCGAGCCGGGCAACCCCTGCCGATAGATTTGCCGCCATGGCAGCCGTGCTGGAGTTCACCGACGTCACCGTACGCCGTGGGGGCAACGCCCTTCTCGACTCTGTGAGCTGGGTGGTCGAAGAGGATGAACGCTGGGTGATCCTGGGCCACAACGGCGCCGGCAAGACCACGCTGCTCCAGGCCGCAGCGGCCCAGCTCCACCCGACGTCGGGTGTCGTGAAGATCCTCGGCGAGCAGATCGGCCGCATCGACGTCTTCGAGCTGCGCCCGCGCATCGGCCTCACCTCGGCCGCGCTGGCCGACCGGATCCCGCGCCACGAGCTCGTGCGCGATGTCGTGGTGAGCGCCTCCTACGGCGTGGTCGGACGCTGGCGCGAGCACTACGACGACCTCGACCATGACCGTGCCCAGGCGCTGCTGATCGAGGTCGGCATCAAGCACCTCGGCGAGCGGAAGTTCGGCACCCTGTCCGAAGGTGAGCGCAAGCGCGTACAGCTGGCCCGTGCGCTGATGGTGGACCCGGAGATGCTGCTCCTGGACGAGCCCGCCGCCGGGCTGGACCTTGGCGGCCGCGAGGACCTCGTCTCGACGCTGTCGACGCTCGCCTACGACCCTGACAGCCCGGCCACCGTGCTCGTCTCCCACCACGTCGAGGAGATCCCGCCCGGCTTCAGCCACGTGCTGATGATGCGCTCCGGCCGGATCACCGCCCAGGGGCTCATCGAGGACACGCTGACCTCGGCCAATCTCTCCAAGACCTTCGGTATGCCGCTCGAGCTCGAGGCGAGCGATGGCCGTTTCTGGGCGAAGCGTCGCGCCCGCCACACCCGGTAGGCCGAACGTTAAGAAGTCGGTACCCGAACGTCCCCACAACGCGTGGCCCGTCTGGATAGGGTGACGCTCATGGACTGGCAGGACTGGGACTGGGCGATCTGGACGGCACTCGGAGCGCTGCTCGTCGTCGGAGAGCTCTTCAGCCTCGACCTGATCATGCTGATGCTCGCCACCGGCGCCTTCGCGGGCGCGTTGACCGGCGCGTTCACCGACAGCTTCGTGATCCAGTCGATCGTCGCGCTGGTGGTCTCGGTCTCCATGCTCGCGGTCGTACGCCCGGGGTTGGCCAGGCGGCTCCACAACGGCCCGGAGATCCAGATCGGTGCGCAGAAGCTGATCGGGGTCCAGGCCATCTCGCCGGTCGAGATCAGTGCCCACAAGCCGGGGCAGCTCAAGCTCGAGGGCGAGCTCTGGACCGCTCAGCCCTATGACGAGACGCTCGTGATCGCGGCCGGCACGCCGGTCGAGGTGCTCGAGATCAGAGGAGCGACGGCGTACGTCCATCCTCTTCCGGAGCTCGGGACTCCGTAGTTTCCGGGCAACCTGACGCAACACGAATAGACAAGGACTGATTGGCAATGGGTGGCATCATCCTGGCCCTTCTGGTCATCTTGGCGGTGCTGGTGATCACCACGCTGGCCAAGACGATCAAGATCATCCCGCAGGCGCGGGTCGGCATCGTGGAGCGCTTCGGCAAGTTCCAGTCGAAGCGTGACCCCGGCCTGAACGCGGTGATCCCGTTCGTCGACAAGGTGCGCTACATGATCGACATGCGTGAGCAGGTCGTCGCCTTCGCACCGCAGCCGGTGATCACGGAGGACAACCTGACCGTCTCGATCGACACGGTCATCTACTTCCAGGTCAACGACCCGGTGGCGGCGACGTACGAGATCGCCAACTACATCCAGGCCGTCGAGCAGCTCACCATGACCACCCTGCGCAACATCGTCGGTGGCATGACCCTGGAGGAGACGCTGACCAGCCGCGAGCAGATCAACTCCGGTCTCTCCATCGTCCTGGACGAGGCCACCGGCCGCTGGGGCATCAAGGTCAAGCGCGTCGAGATCAAGTCGATCGACCCGCCCATGTCCATCAAGGACGCGATGGAGAAGCAGATGCGCGCCGACCGCGACAAGCGCGCCGCGATCCTCACCGCCGAGGGTCAGCGCCAGTCCGCGATCCTCTCGGCAGAGGGAAACAAGCAGTCCGCCATCCTCAACGCCGAGGGTCAGCGCGAGTCGCAGATCCTCGCGGCGCAGGCCGACCGTGAGGCCGCGATCCTGCGCGCCCAGGGTGAGGGCCAGGCCATCCAGACCGTCTTCCAGGCGATCCACGACGGCCGCCCCGACCAGTCGCTGCTGGCCTACCAGTACCTCCAGATGATGCCGAAGATCGCCGAGGGCGACGCCAACAAGGTGTGGATCATCCCGAGCGAGATCGGCGCAGCGCTCGAAGGCCTCGGCTCGACGATGAACAGCCTCAAGGGAATCCCGGACGAGGTCGAGGGCCCCGTCAAGCGCGTCGACATGGGCTCGGCCGAGCCGAAGCTCGACCTCGAGCAGTCCGCCGCGGCGGCCGCCGTCCAGGAGGCGCTCGCCGAGGCCAAGCAGGCGGAGGCGCCCAACCGGCCGCAGGCTCCGCAGCCTCCCGCAGAGCCGACCGTCTAAGTGGATCCACTTCAGTCCGCCCTCATCCTGCTCGCCGGGGTGGGGGCGGGCACCATCAATGCGGCCGTCGGCTCCGGGACGCTGATCACGTTCCCGACGCTGCTGGCCTTCGGCGTACCTCCGGTCGTCGCCAACGTGTCCAACACGATCGGCCTGGTGCCGGGCTCCCTGGCCGGTGCCTGGGGCTACCGTCGCGAGCTCGCCGGGCAGCGCGGCCGGATCCTGCGGCTGGGGGCCGCGGCACTCATCGGCGGCGCCGTCGGCGGGATCCTGCTGCTGGTGCTGCCGCCGGGTGCGTTCGAGGCGATCGTCCCCGTGCTGATCGGGCTCGGTGTGGTGCTGGTGATCACCGGCCCGCGCATCTCCCGGTGGGTCGCCAGACGCCACGGCGACCTTCCCGATGACGGCAGCGAGCGCTGGTGGGTCTGGCCGGCGGTCGCGATGCTCGGCGTCTACGGCGGCTACTTCGGTGCCGCTCAGGGCGTGCTGATGATCGCGATCATCGGCATCGGGGTCGCCGAGTCGCTGCAGCGCCTCAACGGGCTCAAGAACGTGCTGGTCGCCATCACCAACGGCATCTCCGGGCTCATCTTCGCCCTCGTGGCCGACGTCGACTGGGCGATCGCGGTCCTGATCGCCGTCGGCGCGACGATCGGTGGTCTCCTGGGTGCCAGGATCGGCCGCCGGCTGCCGCCCAACGTGCTCCGCGGTGTGATCGTCGTGGTCGGCATCACCGCACTGGTCGCCTTCTTGCTGGGCTGAGTCTGCTGGGATGGAGCCATGGAGCTCTACGAGGCGATGCGGACCACCCATGCCGTACGCGACTTCACCGACGACCCGCTGCCCGACGAGGTCCTCGCCAGGATCCTCGACAACGCCCGGTTCGCCCCCTCCGGCGGCAACCGGCAGGGCGGCCACGTCGTGGTCGTACGCAGCCAGGAGACCCGCGAGCGTCTGGTCGAGCTGACCGCGACGGGCGCCCGCAGGTACATGGCGCAGCAGAAGGCGGGGGAGATGCCGTGGAACACGGTGCGCCCGACGGCGGTGACCGACGAGCAGATCGCCGCGACCCGGGTCCCGCATGCGATGACCGAGCCACTGCGTACGGCTCCGGTGGTGCTCGTCTTCCTCGTCGACCTCGGCGCGGTCGCCTCCCTCGACTCCGAGCTGGACCGGGTGGGTGTCGTCTCCGGCGCCTCGGTCTATCCGCTGGTGTGGAACACCCTCCTCGCCGCGCGCAACGAGGGCTTCGGCGGGGTGATCACCACGATGGTGGTCGCCGAGGAGCCGGCGGTGCTCGAGCTGCTCGGCGCCCCTGAGGGGTACGCCGTCGCCGCGGTCGTCCCGCTGGGCAAGCCGGTCAAGCAGCTCACCAGGCTGCGGCGGCAGCCGGTCGAGAAGTTCGTCACCCTGGAGACGTACGCCGGGACTCCGCTGAGAGACGACTGATGGCGGGTCCCGGAGGACCCGCCATCAGAATCAGACCTCGAGGATCAGACCTTGTCGGCAGGCAGCGCGGTGACGGTGCCCTCGGCCGAGGGCGACTCGGCGCCGTTGCTGTGGTCGTCCTCGACGACCGCGAGCGCGAAGTCGTCACCGTGCTCGGTGACGCCGGTGATGACGGCCTGCTCGACCGCCTCCGCGGCGTACTGACCACGCACGATCAGCGGGTCATGGGCCAGGTCTCGCTGCAGCGAGACCGCCAGCCCGACCATGATCACCGCGAACGGCAGTGCTGCCACGATCGTGATCGTCTGCAAACCTGAGAGCGCATCGGCACCACCGGCGATCAGGCCCAGGATGGCCACGACACCGGTCGCGACACCCCAGAAGACCACCGTCGGCCGGCTCGGCTCCTCGGAGCCACGCTCGGAGAGCGTGCCCATCACGATCGAGGCCGCGTCGGCTCCGGAGACGAAGAAGATCGCCACCAGAACCATGACCAGGATGCTCATCACGGTGGCCAGCGGGAACTGGTCGAGCGTGGTGAACAGCTGCGACTCGACCCCGCCGAGACCGGCGATGTCGACGGTGCCGTCGCGCTGCAGGTCGATGGCGGTGCCGCCCATGATGCAGAACCAGATCACGCTGACGGCGCTCGGGACGAGGAGCACGCCGGCGACGAACTGCCGGATGGTGCGCCCACGCGAGATCCGCGCGATGAACATGCCGACGAACGGCGTCCAGGAGATCCACCAGGCCCAGTAGAAGACGGTCCAGGAACCGAGCCACGCGGAGGTCTCCTCGCCGCCGACACCGGTGCGGGCCGACATCTGGGCGAGATCGCCGATGTAGGTGCCGAGCGAGGTCGGGATCAGGTCGAGGATGAAGACCGTCGGGCCGACCACGAAGAGGAACAGCGCCAGGAGCAGGGCCAGCACCATGTTGATGTTGGAGAGCCACTGGATGCCCTTGGCCACACCCGAGACCGCGGAGATCACGAAGCAGACGGTCAGGATCGCGATGATCCCGATGAGGACGTTGTTGCCGACCTCGCCGAGCACGGCCACGATCTGCAGGCCACTCTCGATCTGGATCGCGCCCGTGCCGAGCGAGGTGGCCGAGCCGAACAGCGTCGCGAAGATCGCGAAGATGTCGATCGCCTTGCCTGCCGGACCCTCGACGGTCTTCTTGCCGAGCAGCGGCGTGAAGGCCGAGGAGATCAGGCTGACGCGGCCCTTGCGGTAGGCGCCGTAGCCGATCGCCAGACCCACGACCGCGTAGATCGCCCACGGGTGCAGCGTCCAGTGGAACATCGTGGTCGCCATCGCGTGCTGGATGGCTTCGGGGTTGCCCGCCTCGCCGGTGCCCGGCGGCGGGGTGACGAAGTGCGAGATCGGTTCGCTGACGCCGTAGAACATCAGACCGATGCCCATACCGGCGCTGAACATCATCGCGACCCAGGAAGCCGTCTTGAACTCCGGCTTCTCGTCGTCACGGCCCAAGGGGATGTTGCCGTACTTGCTGACGGCGAGCCAGATGATGTAGATGACGAAGCCGCTGGCGGTCAGGACGAAGAACCAGCCGGCCTTGTCCAGCACCCAGGCGAGGGCGTCGCCGGCTACCTTGCTCATACCGTCGGTGTTGATGAAGCCCCAGGCCATGAACGCGATGGCGATGGCCGCCGCGACGCCGAAGACCACCCAGTCGATGCCCTTGCGTTGGTCCTGTTCGCTCGAGATCGGCAGGTCCAGCGCGGGGTGGGGGACGACTTCTCCGGTCGGGGACTTGATGAGGCCAGATGGGTTGTGATGGTCGGAATTTTTCGGACTGTCTGTCTTCTTCTCAGAAGTCACACTGTTGTCCTTCCGGTTGGGTTCGGGACCACAGCACCCTAACGCGCACTGTCTTTGCCTTCTGTTCACCGGGGTGGCGCGGCCATCGATTGAAATCGACTTCTGGATCGACTGTGTCCCTCTGGTTCGCGTGTCGTTCGGGACCTGTGGTCCGCCCTGCTGCACTCGTGCCTGAGCCTCACACCGTGGAAATATTGCGGCTCTACCGTTGACCTCATGCGCTACCGGCAGAGTCTCCACGGGCACGGCTTCGAGTTCGACGGTCTGGTGGAGGTGCTGGCGCGGGCGACGCCGCTGCGCTCCGGCGACGTCCTGGCCGGATGCGCCGCACGGTCCGACACCGAGCGGTTCGCGGCGCGGATGGTGCTCGCCGACCTTCCGCTGACCACCTTCCTCGAGGAGCAGGTGGTGCCGGCCGAGTCCGACGACGTCACCCGGCTGATCCTGGAGACCCACGACAAGGACGCGTTCGCGCAGGTCAGCGGCTTGACCGTGGGGGCTCTTCGGGAGTGGCTGCTCGACGCCGCCGCGCGGCGGGACACCTCCGCGCTGACCGCCGTCGCGCCGGGCCTGACCCCCGAGATGGTCGCGGCGGTCTCCAAGATCATGCGCAACCAGGACCTGATCGCGGTGGCGGCGGCGACCGAGGTGGTGACCGGCTTCCGTACGACGATGGGCCTGCGGGGACGGCTGGCGACCCGGCTGCAGCCCAACCACCCCGCCGACGACCCGAGTGCCATCGCGGCCTCGATCCTGGACGGCCTGCTCCTGGGGTCCGGGGACGCGCTGATCGGCATCAACCCGGCCTCCGACAACCCGCGTACGGTCGCGGACCTGCTTCGGCTCGTCGACGACGTACGCCTCCGCTACGAGATCCCGACGCAGAGCTGCGTCCTGACCCACGTCACCACCACGATCGACCTGATCGAGGCGGGGCTGCCGGTCGACCTGCCGTTCCAGTCGATCGGCGGCACCCAGGGTGCCAACGAGGGCTTCGGGGTGACCCTGGCGATGCTGGCGGAGGCCGACGAGGCGGCCCGGTCGCTGGCACGCGGCACCGTGGGGGACGAGGTGATGTACTTCGAGACCGGCCAGGGCTCGGCACTCTCCACCGGTGCCCATCTCGGCAGCGGCGGCAGACCGGTCGACCAGCAGACCCTGGAGGCCAGGGCGTACGGGGTGGGGCGGGCGTTCAAGCCGTTCCTGGTCAACACGGTGGTCGGCTTCATCGGCCCCGAGTACCTCTACGACGGCAAGCAGATCATCCGCGCTGGGCTCGAGGACCACTTCTGCGGCAAGGTGCTGGGCGTACCGATGGGCGTCGACGTCTGCTACACCAACCATGCCGAGGCCGACTCCGACGACATGGACAACCTGCTCACCCTGCTCGGCGTCGCCGGATGCACGTACGTCATGGCTGTCCCGGGCGCCGACGACGTCATGCTCGGCTACCAGTCGACCTCCTTCCACGACGCCCTCTACGCCCGCCAGGTCCTCGGGAAACGCCCCGCGCCGGAGCTCGAGGAGTGGCTGGCCTCGGCCGGCCTGCTCGACCCGGACGGTTCCGTACGCGACATCGACCCGGCCGCCACGGTGCTGAAGGAGCTGGCCCGATGAGCGAGTTCTGGGAGCCGTTGCGCAGGGCCACGCCCGCGCGGATCGGCCTCGGCCGGGCCGGCAACTCGGTCCCGACCGCCGAGGTCCTCTCCTTCGGCGCCGCCCATGCCGCGGCTCGCGACGCGGTCCATCTCCCGCTCGACGTCGAGGCGCTGGTCGAGGCGCTCGACGCCCTGGGACTGGGTACGCCGACGGTGGTCGCCTCCGCGGCACCGGACCGGGCCACCTACCTGACCCGGCCGGACCTCGGCCGGGTGCCGGGAACCGACCTGGAGCTCGGACCGGGTGGGGCCGAGATCGCGGTCGTCGTCGCCGACGGCCTCTCCGCCGAGGCGGTGACGAAGCACGCGGTGCCGCTCCTGAAGCACCTTGTCCCGCTCCTCGACAGCGCCACGACCCTCGCCGCGCCGGTGGTCGCGACCCAGGCCCGGGTGGCGCTGGGCGACCACATCGGCCGAGCGCTGGGCGCGCGGCTGGTCCTGGTGCTGATCGGGGAGCGGCCGGGGCTGTCCTCCAGCGACTCGCTCGGCGCCTACCTCACCTGGGACCCCCGGCCGGGCATCCTCGACTCGGCCCGCAACTGCGTCTCCAACATCCGTCCACCCCACGGCCTGGACCATGCGACCGCGGCGCGCACCATCGCGAGCCTGGTCTCCGGGGCCCGGGCGCTCGGCGCGACCGGGGTGGCGCTCAAGGACGGATCTTTCACAGCGCGGTTACCTGGCGCGACCACGACCGCCACGGACCGTTTCTAGCCTCAGGCACATCCACCCCCACGGAATCCGGAGGCGTGCCATGTCCGAGGCACCTGAAACCGTCGCGCCGACCCAGCTCGACGACGAAGCACATCTCGCCCGTCTCGGCTACAAGCAGGAGCTCTCCCGCACCTGGTCGGGGTTCTCGAACTTCGCCATCTCGTTCTCGATCATCTCGATCCTGGCCGGGTGCTTCACCACGTTCGGCCAGGCCTGGAACAACGGCGGCCCGGTGGCCATCTCGTGGGGCTGGCCGATCATCGCTGGCCTCATCCTGATCATCGGGTTCACCATGTCCGAGCTGGTCTCGGCGTACCCGACCTCGGGCGGCATCTATTGGTGGGCGGCCAAGCTCGGCGGCCCGGCGGCGGGCTTCTTCACCGGGTGGCTCAACCTGATCGGTCTGCTCGCGGTGACCGCGAGCGTCGCCTACGGGGCCGCCACCTTCCTCGACCTCACCCTCTCGACGCTCAGCGAGAGCTGGGCCGAGGGCTACTCCCTGGGCCGTGTCTACCTGATCTTCCTGGCCATCCTGGTGCTGGCCGGCCTCGCCAACATCTACTCCAGCCACCTGCTGGCCGTCATCAACAACATCTCGGTGTGGTGGCACGTCGCCGGCGCCGCGATCGTGGTCCTGGTGCTGGTCATCGTCCCGGACGACCACCAGAGCATCAGCTATGTCTTCACCGAGCGGATCAACAACTCCGGCTATGCCGACGCGAAGTACTGGTTCCTGGTGCTCCCGCTCGGGTTCCTGCTGACGCAGTACACGATCACCGGGTTCGACGCCTCCGCCCACCTCTCCGAGGAGACCCAGGGCGCGGCCGACGGTGCCGCGAAGGGCATCTGGCGCTCGATCTTCTACTCAGCGGTCGGCGGGTACGTCTTGCTCCTGGCCTTCCTCTTCGCGGTCCAGGACCCCGAGGGCGTGAGCGCGGGCGGCGGCGCGGTCGACGTGATCTTCGGTCAGGCGCTACCCGACTCGTGGCACTTCGTGGTGCTGCTGATCTCCACCGCCGGGCAGCTCTTCTGCGCCACGGCCTGTCTCACCAGCGCCTCCCGGATGACGTACGCCTTCGCCCGCGACGGGGCGGTGCCCGGCTCGTCGCTGTGGGCGAAGGTCAGCCCGACCCGGAAGGTCCCGGTCAACGCGGTGCTCCTGGTCGCGGTCGTCGGCGCGGCCATCACGCTGCCCGCGCTGTGGGGCGTCGGCGGCATCCCGCTGGCCTTCTACGCGATCACCTCGGTCGCGGTGATCGGCCTCTACCTCGCCTTCGCCATCCCGATCTTCCTGCGCTGGCGGGCCGGCGACTCCTTCGAGACCGGGCAGTGGACCCTCGGCAAGCACTACAAGTGGCTCAACCTGGTCGCCGTCGCCGAGATCGCGGTCATCTCGGTCTACTTCGTCCTGCCGTTCGTGCCCTCCGGCTGGATCACCAGCGACGACTTCTCCTGGGCGTCGGTCAACTACGCGCCCATCCTCACCGTCGGTTCGCTGGTCCTCCTCGCGCTGTGGTGGCGGCTCTCCGCGCGCAGGTGGTTCAAGGGCCCGAAGACGACCCTCGACTCAACCGACCCAACCGGCTCAACCGGCTCAGACGCCGTACGCCGCTAGCCACCGCTCAATCTCGGTGTAGGCCTGCTTGCGGACCTCGGGGCGCGACAGGATCACGTCGTGCTTCGCCCCGGGGACCGCGATGTAGGTGACGTGGGTGCCGATGGCGGTCGACCAGCGGCGGATCTGGCGCACGTCGAGGACGATGTCGGTGGAGTGGACGAGCTCGCCCATCGCCTTCGGCTTGCTGGAGCGGTCGGAGGAGAGCACCAGCACCGGAGCCTTCACGTCCAGACCGCGGTGGAGCCGGGCGTGGCCGTCACGGATCGCCTTGAGCCAGCCGAGCCGGATCGGGTAGGAGCCGACCGGCTTGAGGCCGAGGTCGAACTCCCACTCGCCGTCGTGCTCGACGTGGAGCGACATGGTGTAGAAGCCGCTGACGTCGCGGCCGAGCTCGCGCATCGGGGCTCGGTGGCCGACCCGGCGCACCACCGGGCTGGCGACCGAGCGCAGCAGGAACGAGCCCTGCAGGTCGAGCCACGGCGAGTTCAGGACCATCCCGGCCAGCGCGTCGGGCTGGCGGTCGTCGGCCCACAGCGAGACCGTGAGCCCGCCGGTGGAGTGGGCGCTGAGCATGATGTGCGAGTGGCCGTCGCGCTCGGTGATCCGCTCCCAGGCGGCGTCGATCTCGTCGAAGTACTCGGCCAGGTCACCGACGTACGTCCCCGACTGGTGCTCCCGCAGCGAGCGACCGTACTTGCGCAGGTCCAGGCCGTAGAAGTCGTAGCCGCGGGCGGTCCACCACTCGGCGTACTCCTTCTGGAAGAAGTAGTCGGAGAAGCCGTGCACGTAGAGGACGGCGCCCTTGGCGTCGCCGTCCGCGGGCCGCTTGACCAGCGTGGCCACAACCGTGCCCTCGAAGTCGTCCGCGAGGTCGATGGTCTCCACGGTGTAGGGCTCACCGAGTACGTCGATCGTCATGACCGCATCCTCTCACCAGGCCGCGCTGGATCACCAGAAGGTCGGCACCAGGCCCCAGCGTCCGTAGACGGTGGTCACGATCTCCTTCAGCCGCTCGGAGTCGGGGACCGCGTCGGGGTCGAGCGCGCGGATGCCGAAGCTGCAGGTATCACCGACCTCGCACCACCACGACGTCACCCCGCCGCGCATCCGGCGCAGCTCGCCGCGGGTCGCGCCGAGCGCCAGGGCACGGAAGACGATCGAGTCGGCGGGCACCCCGAACGGCGCCACGAAGTCGGGGTCGGGCCGGCCCAGGTTGGAGGCCAGACCGAGCGGCGTGACGACGTTCTTGAGCAGCGGCTTCGCGAGGCGGTCCGGGATCATCTGCGCCAGCGGCGCGATGTGGGCGATCGGGTCGGGGCGGGTGCCCTTGAAGAGCGCGGAGAACTCCCGCTTCGACCGCTCCCGGATGTGGGCCAGGTCGGTGACCCGGCCGACGCCGTCGCGCAGCTCGGTCTCGACCGCGATCGAGACACCTGAGGTGGCGTTGGAGCGCAGGTCGCCCTCGCCGCGCAGCGAGACGGGCAGCGACATCTTGACCGGCTCGCCGGGGCGTACGATCCCGGCCTCGAGGAGCACCTCGACCGAGATCGCGACCTGCAGCGCGTTGGCGGTGCCACCGGCCTGCTCCGCGGCCGCGTTCCAGCCCGCGACGGGGCAGTCGGCAGTGGCGTTGGCGACCTCGTGGACGACGTCGTCGTCGGGCTGCGGGTCCGGCACCGGCCGCTTCTCGGAGGACTGGGCCTCCAGCACGGGGAGCTTCCCGGCCCTCCGGGCTTCCCGGAGGCCGCGAACGGCGGCGCGTGCCATCGTGCGTGCGTCGCGCCGGTCGTCCCTGCGGGTGACCTCGGGCTCCGCCTCGGCGGCGGGGAGCCGCGGCAGGCGCTGGCGGCGTACGGCCGCGATCACGGCGCCGAGCTTCATCCCGCCGTCGCAGACGATGTGGGAGGCGTTGTAGGCCACGACCGTGCCGCCGTCAGTGGTGTGGGCCATGAAGAACGCCCACAGCGGGCCCTTCACCGGTTCGAACGGCACCTCGTCAGCGGTGCTGTCGAGCCAGGCCACCACCTGGTCGGGCTTGATCCGGTCGGGGTGCAGGTGGACCGGCTCGGCGGTCGTCGCCGGCACCCAGCGGGAGCGCGCGCCGATGACCTTGGGCCGTACGACGAGGCGGTTGAGCGGGCCCTCGGCCAGCTCGTCGACCAGGTCCTGGACCGCCTCGATCGGGATCTCGGTGGGGAACCGCCAGGCGGTCTGGGCCACGACCGGGACGCCGATCACGGTCGCCGAGCGGAGGAAGACCTCGTCGTCGTACGTCAGCCGGTTGGTGCGCTCGGGAGCGAACGGTGCCGGGCGGGCGCCGAGGCTCGCGGGCGGCAGCGATGACAGCATCTCGGGCTGGGGCACGTCACCACACCTCGACGGTCAGACCCCACGAGCCGAGCTCCTCGACGACCAGTCTCTTCAGGAAATCCAGGTCGGGCACGCGGTCGGGCTCGGCGGCGACCAGGTTGAGCGTCGTACGCGGCCCCGACTGGATCAGCCAGGAGATGATCCCACCGCCGACGTCATAGGCGTCCTGGGCGGTCGCGTTCTGGTAGCCGGCGAGGCCGGCCACGAGACGTACGTCCTCACCCATGGCGTAGCGGTAGTCGTCGGGGAGCTGGGGCAGGTTGGAGGCCATGCACGCCGCGGCCGGCGGCTGCGGGAGCTTGTCGAGCACGGCGTCGGGCAGCATCTGCATCATCGCCAGCGGCACCGGGACCAGCCCCGGGCCGGCCTGGCCGAGACGGATGTAGGCCGCCTTGGAGAGCTTCTTGATCTCGGCGAGATCGCGCTTGTCGAGCACGTCACGGGGCACCTCGACCATGGCCACGCGCGTCGAGTTGGAACGTACGTCCCCGGGCTGGAAGTCGCTCATCGGCAGCGAGACCGGAACGTCGCCCCGGTCGACCGGCACGTGGTCGATGCGGACGAGCAGGTCGGCGACGACGTTGATGAACCAGGCGTTGGTCGAGCCGCCGTGCTCGGCGGCGATCTTCGTCATCGTCTCGGTGTCGAACTCCGTGATCATCCGCGGCATCCGCCAGGCCTCGGGCGTCGGGTTCGGGGTGGCCTCCGGATAGACGCGGGGCGCCTTGGTGGCCAGGGCCGCGGTGCCGTCCTTCTTCGCCTGCCGACGGGCCTTGGACCAGTCGCGGACGGCGCGCCACTGCGCGCGACTGTCGGCGGCCTCGGCACGGAGGCGGTCCCAGCCCTTGGCGGGCGCCGGCGGCAGCCGCAGCGGCTCGCCGCGGGAGGCCCGGGAGACGGCGTCGAGGACGGAGCCGCCGTCGCCGACCGCGTGGGCGAGCAGCATCGAGACCACCGAGGTGCCGTCGTCGAGGTTGATCGCGGTGAGCCGGTAGGTCAGGCCCTCGTGCGGGTCGAGGTGGTCGCTGTGACGCTCCTGGAGCCAGTCGGTGATCTGGGCGACCGGGAGGATCTCCTCATAGAGCTCGAGCGACGGCTCGCGGTCGGCGTTGGTCCACAGGTCGCGGGCGCCGGGGAACTTCGCCCGGTGCAGCTTCCGCGACAGCCCGCCCTCGGCCAGGCCGGCGGCGATGTAGCGCAGCCGGTCGGCGTCGTAGGGACTGTTGAGCCGCCAGATCCACTGGTTGGCGATCGGACTTCCGAGACCGCGATGGCGGCGGGCGAAGAGGTCGTCGGCGAACTGCAGGCGGCCGGAGTTGTCGATCGGTGCACGGGTGGCAACGGGCATGGGGGAGTCCTCGAGATTGGCGGGCGGCCGGGCAGAGGCCCGGCGAGATCACACAGCGATAGCGCGCGCAGGGGGAGGAGTAAATCGGAGTTTGATACCTCATGTAAACCCCCGGGGGCAATAAAGAAGTGTGGCGATTCCCACGTCCGGGGGCGGTCGAATTCGGGTGCGGACCTGTGTGCACAATAGGCCGCGACGTGGACGACATCGCTGTCGTCCCAGGCGGGTCGCCTTCTCGGGCTACGGCGTTCTTGAGGTTCGTTCGGGTCCCCGAGAAGACGTTTTGCCGCAACGAGCCCCCCACCTCAGAGAGGAACTCCACCTCCGATGGAGTACACCGAGCTGTCCGCGTACGACGTACCCCCGGGCGAGGTGACCGCGTGGATCCCCACCGCGGAGCCGGGTGCCTGGGTCGACGACGACCGCCGGCTGTCCCACAACCACGAGCTGCACCTCGACACCGCCGAGGCGGGCTCCTGGATCGGCTCGATCATGCGGTTGCCCGGGCAGCTCGACACCGAGGCGCTCGGCCTCGCGCTCCGTGCCTGGATCGGGCGTCACGAGGCGCTGCGCGGGACCGTCGAGGAGACGCCGGCCGGCCGGCGTCGTCGTGCGGTCGCCGCTGCTGACGTGTCGGTGACCACCACCGTTCTCGGCCGGTTCGACGGCGAGGACGCCCGCGGTCGCATCTCGGACTTCCTCGCCGATCACATCGACCCCTCGGCCTGGCCCTACGTCGTCTTCGCGACGGTCGCCGACGCCGACGGCTTCACCCTGGTCTTCGGCGCCGACCACGGCGTCATGGACGCATACTCCCAGCTGCTCTGGTTCGAGGAGATCGCCTCGCTCTACGAGCGGGCGCTGGCCGGCGAGCCGTTCGCCGAGCTGGCCGCGGCCACCACTGGCAGCCACATCGACCACGCCGCCGAGGAGCGGACCACCGGTGAGGCGATGTCGTTGGAGAGCGAGTCGGTGCAGGTCTGGCGAGACTGGCTGACCGGTCCCGACGGTCGGCTCAGGTTCGCCGACTTCCCGGTCACGGGGATCACCGACGTACCGGCCTCGGCGTCGCCGTTGCCGCAGGCGAGCCTGTCGCAGTGGCTCGGCGACCCCCGCCAGGCCCGGGTGCTGGGCGAGCTGTGCAAGAGCGCGGGCGTCTCGTTCCAGGCCGGGATGATGGGCGCGATGGCGTACGTCCTGCGTGCCCAGCACGGCGTGGAGCGGATGCGCTTCGTGGCGCCGATGCACACCCGCTACACCGCCGAGCACGCCGCCGCGGTCGGCTGGTACGTCGGCCTCGTCCCGATCACCCTCGACATCACCGGCGCGACCACGCTGCCCGAGGTCGCCGGCCGAGTCCAGGCCGCGCTCGCCGCGGCGAAGCCGCTGGTCCCGCAGCCGTTCGCGCGGGTCGCCGACCTGCTCGGCGTCGACGACGCCCCGCACTTCGTCGTCACCTTCGTCGACACCCGCTTCATCGCCGGCGCCGAGCGCTGGAACGACTGGGACGCCCGTACGCTGCGTGCCCCCGTCCGCGCCGACGACGAGGTCTATCTGTGGCTCGTGCGTGACCGGGACGGTCTGAACGTCTCGACGCGCTACCCGGAGACGGTCGCCGCCGAGCGGGTCGTGCGCGACCTGATCGGCGGGATGAGCGCGCTGCTGGAGGAGATCGCGCGCTCTGAGGGCGCCGAGCTGGAGGGCACCGCATGAGGATCGGGGCGCTCGCGGAGCTGGCACCGGCCGCGGGCCGGGTGGTCGTGCTGCGGCCGACGGCCGAGTGCCGGGCCGCGGCCGACGCGGCGCCCGTCTCTCCCGGAGCGCCGTCCTTCCTGCAGGCCGACCATCTCAACGCCTACCGGGCCAAGATCGCCGCCAGTGGGGTGCATCGGGCCTGGACCGGGACCGCCGGGGAGTTCGACGTGGCCTTCGACGAGCCGGCCTACATCGAGGCGCTGACCTCGTTCGTCGCTCGTCACGAGGGGCTGCGCACCTGGTTCGACCTCTCCGGCGCCACGCCGGTGCGCCACCTCGTACCGGCTGACGCGCTCGCCTTTGAAGCCGTCGAGGTCGAGGCGCCCGCCGACTGGACCGGTGGCTGGCAGGACCTGCTCGTCAGTCTGTGGGACGAGCAGTGCCGCCCCGACTCCTGGACGCCGTTCCTGCTCGGCGCGATCGTGCGCGAGGAGGGCTTCACCTACTTCTGGGGCTGCGACCACGCCTTCACCGACGGCGCCTCGCAGCTGATGGTCCCCGCCGAGCTCGGCGCGGCCTACGCCGCGGCCCTGGGAGCCCCGTCGCCGGACCTGCCGGAGGCCGACAGCTTCGTGACGTACGCAGCCGCCGAGCAGCAGCTCGCCGCCGAGTGCGACGCGGAGACACCGGCGGTGCGCGAGTGGGTCGACATCGTCTCGGGTCACGGCGGACGGTTGCCGCGGTTCCCGGTCGACCTCGGGCTGGCCCCGGGCGAGACCGCGCCGGTCCGGATCCGGTCCTGGACCGCGCTCGAGGGCGAGGCGGTTGACGAGCTCGAGGAGATCTGCCGTGTTGCCGGAGGGCGGTTCACCAGCGGCGTCTTCGCGCTCCTGGCCCATGCCGAGCAGCGCCTGACCGGCAGCTCGGACTACCTCGGGATCACCGTGCTCGGCACCCGGTCGCAGCAGACCGCGACGTCGCACGGCTGGTTCTGCAACTTCGCCCCCGTCTCGATGCCGCTGGGGGAGACCTTCCCCGAGACCGTGCTCGCGGCGGAGAAGGCCTTCGGCACCGCCCGCGAGCTGGCCCGCACCCCGGTCCACGTTGCGCTGGGTGCGATGGTCGCCGGCGGGGTGCTAGCGCCGACCGAGCTGGCCAGCCCGCAGATGGTCTCCTACCTCGACGTACGCAAGTTCCCCGGTGCCGGGACCACCCCGTTCGACACGGGCCTGCACTTCACCGGCGAGGGCCGCACCGCCAACGCGAGCCTGTGGGTCAACCGCTTCGCCGACCGCTTCGAGCTGGCCACCCAGAGCCCCGACACCGAGCAGGGCGGACGGGCGGTGGCGACCTTCTTCGAGGCGCTCCACGACGTGCTCGCCGACCTCGGCCTGCCGGTACGCCCGGTCGATGCCCACCAGATCATCGGGACCGGACATGCTGGTCACGACCGCTGACCTGTGGGAGCCCCGGCCCGGCACGCTGCTCCGCTGGGACCTCTCCGCTCCCGCCCGCGGCGCGCCCGCCGAGCTCTCGCTCAACCAGCGCAACCACCTCGCCGGCGCGCTGGCCGGAGCGCCGACCGTCTGGCTGGCCGCCGCCTTCGACGTCGACGGGCCCATCGAGCCGGTCGCGCTCTCGCGCACCTGGCGGGCCTTCCTCGCCCGCCACGGCAGCCTGCAGCTCGAGGTCGTCGCCGGGTCCGAGGAGCTCCAGGCCCGTCGGCACCACCCCGGCACACTCACGTGGTCGGTGACCTCCGTCGGCCACACCAGCACCGTCGAGGAGACCCGCGCCGCGCTGCACGCCGCCCTCGACGAGCGGTGCGGGCCGCTCGCCTATCCGGCCTTCCTGCCGGCCGCGATCTCGCGCCCCGACCGCTCCACGATCGTCCTCGGCATGGACCACCTGCACTGCGACGCCCACTCGGTCGCGGTCGCGGTCGAGGAGCTCGCCCACCTCTACGCCACCTTCACCGAGGGCGGCGACGAGCCGTCGCTGCCGCCGGTGAGGTCGTTCCTCGAAGCCGTCGCGGAGGGAGCCGACGGCCCCGCCTGGGTCGCCGCCGACGACCGGCTGCTGCGTGGCTGGCATGAGTTCCTCGGCGGCCGCGGCCACCGGCTGCCGACCTTCCCGCTGCCGCTCGGTCTCGAGCCGGGGGAGCGGGCCGCCCAGGCCACCGCCGTCGCCCCGCTGGCCGACGCCGGCCTGATGGACCGCATCGGCGCCCGCGCCCGTAACAGCGGTGCCTCGATGTACGCCGCCGTGCTCGCGGCCCTCGCCACCGCGATCTCCGACCTCGGCGGCGGTGACCGGCTGGACACGATGGCGCCGGTCTCCACCCGCTCCGCGGACGCCCTGACCCGCTCGATCGGCTGGTACACGACCACCGTCCCGCTCACGGTCCCCGCCTCGCTCACCGACGTGGGTCTGGCCGAAGCCGGCGACGCGGTCCGTCATGGCGTACGCCTCGGGTCGGTGCCGCTCGACCAGGTCCTCGGCTCGCTCACCGAGCCGCTGGTGCAGACCCGCAACGACGTCTTCGTCGTCTCCTGGGTCGACTACCGGCATGTCCCCGGCGGCTCGTCCCACCTCGACCGCGACGCGCAGCACATCTCCGCCTCGACCCTGGCCGACGACGTACAGATCTGGTTCTCTCGCACCCACACCGGCCTCGCCGTCCGCGTCCGCTACCCCGACACCGCGGTCGCCGCAGCCTCCATCGAGTCGCTCATCGACCGCCTGCGTCGGACCCTGGCCGACATCGCCCGCCAACCCGACGACCTCGCCATCCTCCGCATCGACTCCTGATCGCCGCTGGGTGGCCGAGACTGTCGGTGCGTCCGCCTACAGTCGCGGCCATGGCCACCAACATGGCGAAACCCCGGCGATGTGGCTGCTGCCAGGGATCGTTCCGGGGTCTTCGTCTTCAACTCTACGGGGGATCGCTGGGATGTCAAACGTCAGTCGGACGGACGGCGGATGGACGGACGTGACACTCAGCCACCTCCTGACCGTGGAGAGGCTGAGTTCCTACCTGCGAGCTTGTGACGCGGACATCAATCGCGCGCTGCGGCTGTATGAGTGGAACATGAGTGCGGGGTCGGCCGTCATCGCGACAACTGGGACGGTGGAGGTGATTGTGCGCAACGCCCTCGACCGCCAGCTCAACTCGTGGGCACGGCGCAAAGGCCACCAGGACTGGCTGGGCTTCCTCCCGCTCGACCAACGCGGACGCGACGACGTCGCCAAAGCACGATCCAGGGCCACACTGCGGGGGAGACGGACGGAAGAGCACGGTCGGGTCGTCGCGGAGCTGAGTTTCGGATTCTGGCGCTACCTCATATCCCAGCGCTATCACGCCTCCTTGTGGGTTCCTTCGCTTCACAAGGCGTTCCCTGGCGCTGTCACGGACATTCGGAAGAGGCGTCAGGATGTCGAACGACGCCTGGTGAACCTCATGTTGGTCCGCAACAGGGCAGCCCACCACGAGCCGATCCACCGCCGTGATCTTCTCGCCGACCTCGAGGACGCCATCGAGCTCGTCGGGTGGGTTCATCCGCAGGCTGGCGCCTGGGTGGGTGCGGTCTCAGCGTTACGCCAGGTCGCGAGCGCGCGACCTGCGTAGTCACTGTGGAGTCAGCGCGCGTAGAGCTGCCGGATGACGTCCTCGATGTCGGGCTCGTGGATGGAGAGGTCGGCGACGTCGTACGCAGCGGCGACCTGTGCGACGAGCGGCGCGGCGGAGGCGCCGGCGGGGAAGGAGAGCCACTGGCGGGGGCCCTCGACCTTCACCACCCGAGCGCCGTCGATGGCGATGGGGGAGGCCTCGTCGACGAGATCGACGACGAGGGTGCGGGAAGCGTCGCCGTTGGCTCGCAGTGAGGGCAGGGGGCCGTCGAAGACGGCGGTGCCGTGGTCGATGACGATGACCCGGTCGCACAGTGCCTCGATGTCCTGCAGGTCGTGCGTGGTGAGCATCAGGGTCGTTCCACGCTCGTGGTTGAGGGCGCGCAGGAACTCCCGCAGGCGGCCCTTGGAGATGACGTCGAGACCGATGGTCGGCTCGTCGAGATAGAGGATCTCCGGATCGTGGAGCAGCGCCGCGGCGATGTCGCCGCGCATCCGCTGACCCAGGCTCAACTGACGCACCGGGGTGTCCATCAGGTCGCCGAGGTCGAGCAGCGCGACGTGGTCCTCGAGGTTGCGGCGGAAGGTCTTGTCAGGGATCCGGTAGATCCGCCGCAGCAGCTCGAAGGAGTCACGCAGCGGGAGGTCCCACCACAGCGACGTACGCTGCCCGAAGACCACCCCGATCCGCCGGGCCAGCTCCCGGCGCTGGCGGGACGGCTCCAGGCCCGCCACCCGCGCCGACCCGCCGGACGGCACCAGGATCCCGGTGAGCATCTTGATCGTGGTCGACTTCCCGGCGCCGTTGGGTCCGATGTAGCCGACCATCTCACCGGCATCGATCTCGAAGGAGAGGTCGTGGACGGCGTGCCTGACCACCGACGTACGTCTCAAGAGACTCGCCTTCTTGCGGATCGTGAAGTCTCGGGACAGGTCCCGCACCTCGATCAGTGCCACATCAGCTCCCGGTGGATCGATAACGACGAAGCCCCTGACGCCACACGAGCGCGGTCAGACCGACCAGCGCCAGCGCGGCCAGGGGCGAGGCGAAGCGGTACCAGTCCGGGGATCCGAACGGGTCGGTGCGGCCGAGCAGGAACAGGCACGGGTACCAGTTCACGAAGGCCAGCGGCAGCAGGTAGGTCAGCGACCGGACGACCTCGCGCGGGAAGATCGTCATCGGATACTGCATGATCGTGTTGCCCCCGTAGGTGAAGGCGTTGGCGAACTCGGAGGCGTCCGTGGTCCAGAACTGGATCGTCGAGAAGGTCACGAAGACGCAGAAGTAGATGACCACACCCGAGACGAGCGCCACCACCAGCACCAGCAGGCGCTGCGGGTTCCAGTCCACGATCGGTGCCGCCCAGGCGAAGACCGCGATGCCCTGGGCGATCTGGCCGAGCCGGCGCAGCTCGAACCGGTCGGCGCACAGCTGCACCAGCACCGGGACCGGCTTGGTCATCATCGCGTCGAGATCGCCGCTGCGTACGTATCGCCCGATCTTCTCCACGCTTCCGACCAGCATGTCGGCGACCCGGAACGCGATCGAGGTGACGCCGTAGAGCAGGGCGATCTCGCGCAGCGTGAAGCCGCCGTAGGTGTCGATGTGACTGAACATCAGCCAGATCGCCACGAAGTCGAGGAAGGTGATCAGTACGCCGCCGACCGTCATCGTCCAGAACGAGACCGGATAGGCCATCGCCGCCCGGATCCACAGCAGCGCGATGAGCCAGTAGGAACGGATCGCGTGAACGACCTCAACCACCCTGGACCACCACCTTGCGGGTCGCGGCACGCAGCACGAGCGCGCAGACGCCCAGGAGGACGATTGCCCACAGCACCTGCAGCCCGATCGCGGCGAGCATGTCGAGTCCGGTGTGGCGGCCCAGCCAGATGTCGGCCGGGGTCTGGATGTAGGAGGCGAACGGCAGCGCCAGCGCCACCTGGCGCAGGCCGTCGGGGAAGAGGTTGAGCGGCAGGGTCAACCCGCTGAAGAAGGTGGCCAGCACGCTCAGCACCCGCGGACCGGTCGCGTCCAGGAGCCAGAACGCGCTGGCGGCGAAGAGGAACCGAACGGCGAAGCTGACCACCACCGCGAGGACGACGCTGACCAGGAACCCGACCGCGCCGGCGGGGGAGGGCATGACCAGCCCGAAGAGCAGCGCACCGACGATGGTCGGCGCCACGCCCCGGGTTGCGAAGTGGTAGAGACCGCGGCCGAGGTCGGCGGCGAGATACCAGCCGAGGACGCTGACGGGACGGTAGAGATCGACGGCGATGTCGCCGTTGCGGATCCGCTCGGCGAGGTCGTCGGTCGAGCCGCCGCTCCACAGCGCGATGGTCATCAGCAGCGCCTGCCCGATCCAGACGAAGGTGACGGCCTGGTCGGCCTCATAGCCGCCGGCCGACGGGTTCTGCTCCCACAGGGCCAGATAGGCGAAGCTGAGGATGATCCCGAAGACCGAGTTGGTGAAGATCCCGGCGAGCGTGGCGGCGGTGTAGGTGGAGTAGCGGCGGAACGAGCTGGTCGCGATCGCGGCGTACAGACTCAGCTGTGGATGCAGCGCCCCGGACACCTGACGTACGTTGGCACAGGAGGGCCTGCGTACGCCACGGGGTTTCCTGGAATAACGTTGATGCAGCAACTGTTTGCCGAGTAGTTCGGATTTCAACTATCGTGGAAGAGTCCACGAAAGGGGCAGGGAACCATGGGTATGCAGTTCGGCATCTTCACCGTCGGTGACGTCACGATGGACCCGACGACCGGGAGGACCCCGACGGAGAACGAGCGCATCAAGGCCACCGTCGAGATCGCCAAGCACGCCGAGGAGGTGGGCCTGGACGTCTTCGCGACCGGTGAGCACCACAACCCGCCGTTCATCGCATCCAACCCGACCGCCACGCTGGCCTACATCGGCGCCAAGACCGAGAACATCATCCTGAGCACCGCGACCACGCTGATCACCACCACCGACCCGGTGCTGATCGCGGAGGACTACGCCAAGATCCAGCACCTCACCGACGGCCGCGTGGACCTGATGATGGGCCGCGGCAACACGGGCCCGGTCTACCCCTGGTTCGGCAAGGACATCCGCCAGGGCATCAACCTGGCGATCGAGAACTACGCCCTGCTGCGCCGGCTGTGGTCGGAGGACGTGGTGGACTGGTCGGGAAGGTTCCGTACGCCGCTTCAGGGCTACACCTCGACGCCGCGGCCGCTGGACGGCGTTGCGCCGTTCGTCTGGCACGGTTCGATCCGCTCGCCCGAGATCGCCGAGCAGGCTGCGTACTATGGCGACGGCTTCTTCCACAACCACATCTTCTGGCCGGCTTCCCACACCAAGCAGATGGTGCAGCTCTATCGGCAGCGCTTCGAGCACTACGGCCACGGCACCGCCGACCAGGCCATCGTCGGGCTGGGTGGGCAGTTCTTCATGCGGCCCAACTCCCAGGACGCGATCAACGAGTTCCGGCCCTACTTCGACAACGCCCCGGTCTACGGCCATGGCCCCTCGCTGGAGGACTTCAGCGAGGCCACCCCGCTGACCGTCGGCTCGCCGCAGCAGGTCATCGAGCGGACGCTCTCCTTCCGTGAGTACGTCGGTGACTACCAGCGCCAGCTCTTCCTGCTCGACCACGCGGGGCTGCCGCTGAAGACGGTGCTGGAACAGCTCGACCTCTACGGCGAGATCCTGCCGACCCTGCGCGCGGAGTTCGCGAAGCTGCGCAAGCCCGGTGTCCCGGACGCCCCGACCCACGCCTCCCTGGTGGAGAAGGCCGGCGGCGCGAAGGACTCGACTGTCTACGCCGAGGGCGACTCCGCCACCGGCTCCTCCGACCGCGACCTGAGCGACCCCGAGGTCGCCAAGGTACTCGAGGGGGAGCTGTGACCCGGATCGTCGTCGTCTCCGCGGGGCTGTCGGTCCCGTCCTCGACCAAGCTGCTCGCCGACATGCTCGACGAGGCCACGACCCGGGCCGTCCAGGCCCGGGGCGCGGAGGTCGAGGTCGAGCACGTCGAGCTGCGCGGCCTGGCCCACGAGCTGACCGACAACCTGCTCACCGGGTTCGCCAAGCCGGCGCTCCAGGCGGCCATCGACCAGGTGCGGCGTGCCGACGCCGTCATCGCGGTGACACCGGTCTTCTCCGCGTCCTACTCCGGCCTGTTCAAGACGTTCTTCGACGTACTCGAGCAGGGCGTCCTGGATGCGAAGCCGGTGCTCATCGCGGCCACGGCCGGCACCGCCCGGCACTCGCTGGTGCTCGAGCACGCGCTCCGGCCGCTCTTCGCCTACCTGCACGCGGTGGTCGTCCCGACCGGGGTCTTCGCCGCCACCGAGGACTTCGCCGGTGGACCGGAGCTCCCCAAGCGGGTCGATCGTGCCGCCGCAGAGCTGGCTGCCCTGCTGGCCGCGGGTGGCACGCCCACCCCGGCTCCGCACCGGACGCTGGTGGAGGACGAGTTCGCCAACCCGACGTCCTTCGAGACGCTGCTCAAGCGGGCCTCCGAGGGGCCGCCGGAGTTCTGACCGAGCGGGTTCCCTTCGGCTGCCGATGTGAACACGGGCGCGAGATACCGAGGGTTTGCGGGGAAGTGCGACAGAATGCGTCTCGACCGCTACCCCCAGCACCGAGCGGAGCCGTTGTGTCCAGCTATGAGCCGAGCGTCGTCGTTGCCGACGAGTCGCCTCTTCTTCGTGCTGGACTCACCGCCCTGCTCGCGCGTGGTGGCTACCAGGTCGTCGCCGACGCCGGGGACGCCGAGGCGCTCGTCCAGGCCGCGACCGACACCCTGCCGACGCTGGTCGTGACCGACGCCCGGCTGGGCCCGGACGACGAGGGCATCAGCGCCACCCTCCGGCTGCACGAGAAAGTGCCGGAGATGGGCGTCGTCGTGCTCGCCGACTCGGTCGACACGGCCTTCGCGGCCGCCGTCTTCGCCAGCACCGGCACCGGCGGCCTCGGCTACCTGCGCAAGTCTCGCGTACGCACCGTCCCGCACTTCCTCGACGTCGTCGGCAGGGTGGCGTCGGGTGAGGTCGTCGTCGACCCGGAGGTCATCTCCCAGATGGTCGAGGCGTCGCCGGACGCCGATCCCGATGCGATCGCGAGGCTGACGATGCGTCAGAGCGAGGTGCTGGGCCTGATCCACGCCGGGTACCCAGACCGCGCGATCATCAGCAGGTTCTTCAGCGGCAGGCGGCAGTTCGAGCGGTGTCTGAGCGAGATGTTCCTCGCGTTCGGGCTGTCCCGCGACGTCGAGCACCGGCGTACGCCGACGCTGCTGACCCACCTGGCATCAGGCTGACGTGGGAGTCCTGAGGTCACCCGGAGACCTCAGGACTCCCACGTCGGACCTCAGTGCTGGTAGGTGCCCACCACGACGGCGCGGGCCAGTGCCTTGAAGGCCAGGTTGAAGGAGACGACGGCCGGGGTGACCTCGTCGTCCACGCCCAGCGTCTCCTCGCCGACCGCGTGGACGACGAAGTAGTAGCGGTGGACCTGGTCGCCGGCCGGGGGAGCGGCGCCGCCGAAGTCCTTGGTGCCGAAGTCGGTCGCGACGTGGAACGCCTTGCCCGGGAGCTCGGCGGTGCCGGCCCCGGCACCGGCGGGAAGCTCGGTCACGTCGGCGGGGACGTCGACCAGGACCCAGTGCCAGAAGCCGCTGGGGGTCGGCGCGTCGGGGTCGAAGCAGGTGATGACGTACGACTTCGTCCCCTCCGGCGCGCCGCTCCAGCTGAGCTGCGGGGAGGTGTTGCCACTGTCGTAGACCTGGTCCTGCTTCAGCGGCTGGCCGTCGGTCACGTCCTCGCTGGTCAGCGTGAAGGAGGGGAGAGCGGGCATGAGGGAGTAGGGATCCGGCTTCACCGGACGATCGAGTGCCATGACCATCAACGTAGTCCGCGAATCGACCCGTTGTCAGGCCGCACCCCGGTGTTGGGCGAGGATGTACCCATGAGTTCTGAGCATGCCGTTCCCTATCCCGCCGGCCTCATCCTCGAGGGGCGGAGGGTGGTCGTCGTGGGTGGTGGCCGGGTGGCGCAGCGGCGCGTGCCGGCGCTGATCGCCGCGGGGGCGCGGGTCGAGGTCGTCTCGCCGTCGCTGACGCCTGCCCTGGAGGGGCTGCTCGGCTCGGGCGAGATCGCCTGGCACCAGGCCCGCTTCTCGGCCGACGTGCTCGACGGCGCCTGGTACGTCATCGCCGCGACCCAGAACGCCGACGTCAACGAGGAGATCTCGGCCGCAGCCGAGGAGCGCCGGATCTTCTGCGTACGCTCCGACGACGGCACGCGGGCCACCGCCTGGACTCCGGCGACCGGACAGGACGGCGACCTGACCATCGCCGTGCTGGCCAACCGCGACCCGCGGCGCTCGGCGGGTGTGCGTGACCGGATCCTCGACGGCCTGCGCTCCGGTGACCTGATCGCTCCGCACGAGCGTCAGCGAGTGCCCGGTGTGACCCTGATCGGTGGCGGCCCGGGTCACCCCGGGCTGATTTCGGTCGCCGGCCGCAAGGCCCTGATGGAGGCCGACATCGTCGTCGCCGACCGGCTGGCGCCACGAGAGCTGCTCTCCGAGCTGCCCGCCGACGTCGAGCTCGTCGACGTCGCCAAGCTCCCTCGCGGCCGCTCGGCCCAGCAGGAGGAGATCAACCGGATCATCGTCGAGGCTGCCCTGGAGGGGAAGGCGGTCGCGCGGTTCAAGGGCGGCGACAACTTCATCTTCGGTCGCGGCTTCGAGGAGGTGCTCGCCTGCCGTGAGGCCGGCGTCCCGGTCCACGTCATCCCCGGCCTGACCTCGCCGGTGACGGTCCCCGGCGTCGCCGGGATCCCTGTGACCCACCGCGGCGTCGCGCACGAGTTCACCGTCATCTCCGGCCACGTCCCCCCGGGCGACCCCACCTCGCTGACCAACTGGTCCGCCGTCGCCGGTATGGGCGGCACCCTGGTCCTCCTGATGGCCGTCCAGAACGCCCCCGCGATCGCGACCGCCCTTCTCGATGGCGGCCGCGAGCCCGGCACCCCCGTCGCCGTCATCTGCGACGGCACGATGCCCACGGAGCGTACGGTCCTGGCTACCCTCGAGACCCTCGAGAAGACCCTCGCCGACGAGAACGTCCAGCCCCCGGCGATCATCGTCGTCGGCGAAGTCGTCCGCGTCGCCCACCCGGACTTCTTCTGACCGAGATTCAGCGGCTCGGCGAGCCGTCGGCTCGTTGCAATGAATCGTTCGTAGGGTGTGCGAATGAATCGGTGGTCCGAGATTCGGGCTGAGCGAACTGAACCGTCCGACGAGACGAGGGTGAGTGTCGAGCGGGGGCTTGCACTTGGCCGGCTGATCTTCGACCTTCGCACGGAGAACGGACTGGATCAGCACGAGTTGGCCGACCGCGCGAGCACGACCCAGCCGGTTATCTCCGCGTTGGAGGAGGGCGGTGGGGTCTGTGGCCGGATCGACACACTCGGACGGGACGCGACTGCTCTGGGACGTCACCTGGTCCTGTCATTCCCTGAGATGGTTCCGGAAGACGTGAAGGACTCGGTCCAGATCGTCTGAAGGCACGCCCGCCGACGCACGGGATCGGTCCGTTCACCGAGTTTCTCGGTGAGCCCCCTCCGCCCCAAGCTGGCTCCGCTGAGCGGTTGCACGTCCTTCGTCAAGGTATGCCGATCAAGGGTCACATCCCCAGCGGACCTCCGCATGGGAAGTGGCCATTCGGCTACATACCTCGACGAAGTTTCAACTCCTGGTCGTTGGGCAGGACCAAAGGGATCCGTCCGCTCCGCCGCGTGAGCATGGGATTCCTCGGTGGCCCTAGGCTTGAGCCCTCATGGCTGACTTGATCGAGATCTCCGACCCCGCCGACCCTCGGCTCGCCGACTACCGCGACCTGCGCGACGTCGAGTTGCGGAAGTCGCTGGAGTCGTCCGAGGGACTCTTCCTGGCGGAAGGCGAGAAGGTCGTACGCCGGGCCGTGGCTGGTGGCTTCGAGCCGCGCTCGTTCCTGATGGCGCCGAAGTGGCTCGACGGGCTCGCGGACACGCTCGCCACTACCGATGCGCCGTGCTACGTGATGAGCGAGAAGGCCGCCGAGGAGGTGACCGGCTTCCACGTGCACCGCGGTGCGCTGGCGTCGCTGAAGAGGCGGCCGCTGCCGTCGGTCGAGTCGGTGCTCGAGGGCGCCCGCTCGGTCCTGGTGCTCGAGGACATCGTCGACCACACCAACGTCGGCGCGATCTTCCGGTCGGGCGCCGCGCTGGGGTTCGATGCCGTACTACTTGCGCCGCGTTGCGCCGACCCGCTCTACCGCCGCTCGATCAAGGTCGCGATGGGCGCGGTCTTCGCGCTGCCGTGGACCCGCCTGCCGGACTGGTACGAAGCACTCCCGTCCCTCTCCGCCGCCGGCTTCACCACCGTCGCCCTGACCCTCGCCGACGACGCCGTCGACATCGAGAAGGCAGTCGAGGGCGTCGACAAGGTCGCCCTCGTCCTCGGCTCGGAGGGTCACGGCATCTCCCCGCGCTGGCAGCAGGCCGCCGACCGCCGCGCGATCATTCCGATGTCCGCCGGCATCGACTCCCTCAACGTAGCCGCTGCCACCGCCGTCGCCTGCTACGTCACCGCCCGCCGCTGACAGGTCGAGGCGTCACTCCGGTCGGCC